>JAUIJZ010000133.1 GCA_030430715.1 Alphaproteobacteria bacterium | reverse complement strand
ATCGCGGCGAGGCGCGCGCAATCCTTGGAGCTGACGAATTCCAGCGTTTCGGCGTCGTCACTGAAATGGCCGATCTTGCCGCGTTGACCGACCATCAGTCCGCGCAGGCGCGGCATCAGGCTGGCGGCGAAGGCGGCGCGATCTTCGGGGCTGCGGATCGGCGTAGCTTCGCCGCCGAAAGCGGGGCCCGCGGCCAGGCGCTTGTTCAAATAGGCGGCGGCGCGCGCGATGATGTCGATGGTGTTGTCGTAGCAAGCCTTGGAGCTGTCGCCCCAGCAAATGATGCCGTGACCGGCCAGCATCACGCCGCGCAGTCGCGGATTGTCTTTGACGTAATCGCGCAGGCGCACGCCGAGATCGAAACCGGGGCGCTTCCAGGCCAGCCAACCGATCTCGCCTTCGAAGATCTCGCGTGTCGCGGCTTCGCCGCCGGAGGAAGCGGCCAGCGCGATCACCGCATCAGGGTGGACGTGATCGATGTGCGCGAAGGGAAGCAGCGCGTGCAGCGGCGTATCGATCGAAGCGGCGCGCGGATTCAGATTGAACGTGCAGTGCGGCAGATAGCCGACCATTTCGTCTTCGTGCTCAACGCCGCGATAAAGGCGCTCAAGGCCGAGCAGCTTGTCGAGATAGAGCGTGGAGAAGCCGTCGAGCTTCATCGAGCCGATGTCTCCGCCCGAGCCTTTCACCCACAGCACTTGCGTTTGCTCGCCAGTGAGCGGGTCTTCCTGGGCGATCTTGGCCGAGGTGTTGCCGCCGCCAAAATTGGTGACGGTGAGGTCGGACCCCAACAGATTCGAGCGATACAGGAGAAGGTCCGGTTCGCTCATGCCGCGTGTGGCGTCATCGGACCAACGGCCCGGCGGGATGGCGAAAGGAATGGCGGCGGATGCTGAGCTCATGGGACAAACCGTTATGTTGATACCCCTCGTTAGCAAAACCGGTGGCGTCATTCAATCAAAAGCGATACTAAATGAGCAGTATTGATCACAACGAGGGAGGGGGCATGCGGCAGGGCTGCATCCTCGTATTGGACGTCGGAAAAACCAATTCAAAGCTTTCCCTATGGACATGGGAAGGCGAGCGATTGGCGGCGACAGTGCGCCCAAATCAGGATTTGGCGGCGCCGGATTACCGCGCGCTCGACGCCACAGGCACACGGGCATGGCTGGCCGAGGCGCTGCGGAAGTTCGCCCGCGACGACATCGTCGCCATCGTGCCCATCGCGCACGGGGCGGCGGCGGCGCTGGTGGCGAACGGACGGCTGGCTGCTCCGCCCATGTCTTATGAAGAGCCGCTCGCGGAAGACCCTGCATATGAGAACGCGCGCGAAGCTTTCGCCGCGACCGGTTCGCCGCGCTTGCCGCTTGGCTTGAATCTCGGCGCACAACTGCATCGCCTTCAACACGTATGTCCGCAGGCTTTGCAAGACACCCAAGCGCTGCCGTATCCGCAATATTGGGCTTGGCTGTTGAGCGGCGTCGCCGCGACAGAGGAATCATCGCTGGGCTGTCACAGCGATTTGTGGCGTCCGCGAGCGCATGAATACTCAGAGTGGGCGGTGCGCTCAGGCTGGGCCGATCGTTTTGCGCCGCTGCGCCGCGCCAATGAGAAGCTTGGGACCATTACGCCTGAATGGGCGGCGGAAACTGGATTGCCGAAAGACGTAGCGGTCTATTGCGGCGCGCATGACAGCAACGCGGCTTTCTTTGGCGCGCGCAGCCATGAAGAAGTCGCCGGCCGCGATTTGACAGTAATTTCAACCGGCACCTGGTTTGTCGCCATGCGTGCGCCATCAGCGGATGCGCCGCCATTCGAATTGCCGGAGGCGCGCGACACGCTGTTGAATGTTGGCGTCGACGGCGCGCTCATTCCTTCGGCGCGTTTTATGGGCGGACGCGAAGTCGAGTTGCTCATCGGTGCTGAGGATACGCCAATGCGCACGCCGGAATTCGCGCGAGACGTTGCGCCGTTGCATGCGCAAGACGTGATTGAGAGCGGCGTCTTTATCGCGCCGACTTTCGCCGCGGGCGTTGGGCCATTTCCAAATGCGCGCGGGCGCTGGGTTGGCGAAGAATTGCAGGGCGCCGAACGTCGCGCCGCTGTCGGTCTCTATTTGGCGCTTATGACGAACGCCTCGCTGGATCTGATCGGCACGCGCGACGCTATTGTTGTTGAAGGCAGATTTGCCGACGATATGACCTTCATGCGCGCCTTGGCGGCGCTGCGCCCCAATTGCACGATTTATGCGGCGCGTTCTGAAGATGGCTTGGCGCTGGGTGCGTTGCGCCTTGTCAATCCGGAGGTGCGCCCGAGAACGCCGCTGACGGCTGTCGCGCCGTTCGAATGCGATCTTGGCGCCTATGCCAAGCATTGGCGCGAACTGGCGGAGGGCTCGCTCTGATGCGTGCTGTCTCTGTGTCCGATTATCGGGAATTGGCCCGGCGGCGGCTGCCGCGCTTCCTGTTCGAATATATCGATGGCGGCTCATATGCGGAGCAGACTTTGCGCCGCAACGTGGATGATCTGCGCTCGGTCTCGCTGCGTCAGCGTGTGATGCGCGATGTCTCGAACATCGATGTCTCTGTTGAATTGTTCGGTGCGCGTTGGAATTTGCCGGTCGCGCTTGGGCCGATTGGGCTCGCCGGCATGAACGCGCGCCGTGGCGAAGTGCAGGCGGCGCGTGCGGCGCACGCGGCTGGCGTGCCTTTTACGTTATCGACTGTAGGCGCGTGCTCTTTGCGCGAAGTCCATGCGGGCGTGCAAAACCCGTTTTGGTTTCAACTCTACATGATCCGCGACCGCGCTTTCATGTCGGATCTACTCGATCAGGCCGAGGAATTTGGCTGCTCGGCGCTTGTGTTCACAGTGGATATGCCTGTGCCCGGTTCGCGCTATCGCGATTACCATTCAGGGCTCGCGGGCGCGTCGGGCCTCTTCGGCGCCGCGCGGCGTTTCGCGCAGGCGCTGACCCGTCCGCATTGGGCCTGGGATGTCGGTCTGCTTGGAGGGCCGCACAGCCTCGGCACGGTGGCGCCCGTGCTGAAAGGCAATACGGGCCTGGAAGATTTCTTCGCGTGGATGCGGAATAATTTCGATCCGTCCGTGACGTGGGACGATCTCGCATGGGTGCGTGAGCGTTGGCGCGGGCCGCTGATCCTTAAGGGCGTGCTCGATCCGGGCGACGCTGAACGCGCGGCGCAGCTTGGCGCCGATGGTATTGTCGTTTCGAACCATGGCGGCAGGCAACTCGACGGCGTTTCGTCCGCGGTGCATGCGTTGCCGCGTATTGCTGATGCCGTCGGCGAACGTTTGACGGTGCTGGCCGATGGCGGCGTGCGTTCCGGGCTGGATGTCGCGCGCATGCTGGCGCTGGGCGCTAAAGGCGTGCTGCTTGGGCGGGCTTGGGCTTATGCGCTCGCAGGCGGCGGCCAAGCGGGAGTGGCGCACATGCTTTCCATTGTTGAGGCGGAATTGCGTGTGGCTTTGGCGCTCACTGGCGTGCCGCGCGCCGACGCATTGAATCGCGACGCGGTCGAGATTGTGAACACGCCTTGAGCGTTATGCGCCGGGTAAAGGCGGAATGAGCGAATTTGATTGCATGTGCTGACGCCTCAAGGGACAAGACCTGATGCATGCGAGCGAACGCGAGAGCCTTATCCTGCGCCTGGTGCGCGAAAAGGGCTTTGTGTCATTCCGCGAATTGGAGCGTTGCGTTGCCGGCTCGCCGGCGACGATCCGCCGTGATCTCGGACGCTTAGCCAGTGAAGGGCGGCTGCTGCGCGTGCATGGTGGCGTCAAGCACGCAGACGCCGATGCGTCCAATGCGGAGCTGCCGAATAGTTTGCTTGGCGCTTCGTTCAACGAAAATATTGCGCGCAATCTCTCGCAGAAGAAGGCGATCGGGCGCGCCGCTGCGGATCTCTGTAAGCCGGGTGCGGCGCTGATGATCGATGGCGGCACCACGACGCTGCAAATGTGTCCGCATCTTGCGGGACTCAACACGCAGGTGCTGACAAATTCGCTCTACATTGTGTCGGCGCTGATGGGGCAACGCGGCACGCGCGTGCTCGTGCCTGGCGGAGCGGTGTTTCCGGAGCAAAACATAATTTTGTCCGTGTTCGGTGAAGACGCGATGCCGCGCTTTCACGCGCCGACATTGTTCATGGGCGCCGCTTCGATCGGGGCTCAGGGCTTGATGCAGGCGGATGTGGTGCTTGTGGCCGCTGAGCGGCGCTTGATCGAGCGTGCGGACGAGGTCGTCGTTCTGGCTGACGCCAGCAAGTTCGATGGCCCGTCAGGGAATGTGGTCTGTGCGCTGGATGAGATCGATGTCGTCATCACCGACGCGCGGATCAAGCCGGGGGCGGCCAAGATGATCAAGGCGGCAGGCGTGCAGCTGGTGATCGCCGACGCCTAGCCAGGCGCGCGCGATTGCTTGTTTCGATCCCCTGTGATCAATATTGAGTGGTAATGATGGAGTGGCGCCTGCTCGGGGGCGGTCTCGCATGGAAAAACGCGAGACGCGTAAGTCCGCCAGATTCATCTGCAGGGAGGGAATACATATGGCAGCGAACAGCGCCGGCACGGCGGCGACCGTGGGCAATGACGAGCCGCACGATCTCGATCAGCGTCCAATTCCGCCGAACAAGCTTCAGCCGGCCGGGTATTTCGCCGGCAATTATGCGGGGGAGCACGTCGCCGGCACTGAGTTCGTCATTGGCGCAACCTTCGCCGCGGCCGGCGCGGCCGCATCCGACGTGCTGCTCGGTTTGTTGGTGGGCAATTTGCTCGCGGTGCTGACCTGGGCTTTTGTAACGTCGCCGATTGCGGTCGATACGCGTCTGACGCTTTACGCTTATCTTGAGAAGATCGCCGGCCGGCACTTCATCAAGGTCTATTCGGTCGTCAACGGGATCATGTTCCTGGGGCTGGCCGGTTCGATGATCACGGTTTCCGCTTCAGCGGTTCGCGTCTTCTACAATTCCGTCGCTCCCGGCGCGCCGATCGAAGCGCAGACAGGAATGTTGCCGACGGATTGGCGTTTTGTTGTTGCAGCGCTGGCGGTCGGCGCGGTGGTCGTCACGCTCGCGGTGCTCGGCTTCAAACGGCTTGCGCAATTTGCCGGGGCAGTCGTGCCTTGGATGATTTGTATGTTCTTGGCGGGCGCGCTCGCGCTTTATCCGCTTCTTGCGCAGGCGCAGGGCCTCTCTTTGCCGGCGCTGGCCAGCGGCGATTTGTGGGCCATTCTTTCGGCGCAGGTGTACCAGCCGACGCCGATGGAAGGGGCGTTCTGGGCGATCCCAAATGAAGCGAAAAGTTTCTGGTCCATCGCGGCTTTTGCGTGGGTGGCCAATCTCGCCATGCACGGTTCGCTCGGCGACATGACGCTGCTGCGGTTCGCGAAGAAGAAATCCTATGCGTGGTTTTCGGCGCTGGGCATGTTCATCGGCCATTATGCCTGCTGGGTGTTCGCGGGCGTCATGGGCGCGGGCGCGGCCTATGCGCTGAGCTCGACAATCGCCGAACTCGATCCGGGCGCGGTGGCGACGCAGGCTCTCGGCTTTTCTGGCGTGATCGCCGTGATCATCGCGGGCTGGACGACATCAAACCCCACTCTCTATCGCGCCGGTCTCGCGTTTCAGAGCTTGAACCCGCGTTGGAGCCGGGCCTGGGTGACGGCGATTGTCGGCGTTGTCACCATGGTGCTGGCGTGCTCGCCGTTCGTGTTCTCGCAATTGCTTGGCTATGTCGGCTGGATGGGGCTGAGCCTTTCGCCGGTCGGCGCCATCATCGTCGCCGAGCATTGGATTTTCCCGCGCATTGGCCTTACGCGCTATTGGACAAAATACCGGGCCGCGGGGCTCAATCTTGCGGCGCTGCTTGCATGGGCCGCCGCGTTCGCGGTGATCTTCCTGCTGTATTTCGGCGTGGGCATACATCAATTCTTCTTGCTGATCCCCGCCTGGATCACGGCGACGCTGGTCTATATTGCGCTCGCTTCCGCATTTGGCGCGCGCGCCAAATATGAGCAGGCCGTGCAAGAGGAAGCGCAAATCTCAACGCGCCAGACCGAAGAAGCCCAATATTTGGCGTCGGGCGGAAAGATCGACGAAGCCGGTGGCTACACCGGCTTCTGGTGGGGGCTGCAATTGGTCGGCTTTGCATCGCTGATCTGGATCGTCGTTATGGCGGTGCGCTTGCTTATGGCTGATGGTGAGAGCTATCGCGGGCTGCTTGACGCCTTCCGCTCGCAATTGATCTGGCCGACGCTGATCTTCTTCGCCACGGCGGCTCTGGCCGTCGTCATTCCGGGCGAGAAGCGCGAACAATCCAAGCCGTGATGCGCTCGTAGCCGGCGCAGCGGTGCGGTCATAGCCGTTGCCGTTGCCCGGCTGCGCGACAACCATGGGCTGCCGAAAATGCAGTACAAAAAAGCGCGCGTCACGTAAGTGACGCGCGCAATTTGTGTTTGGGTGTTCTGAGTTTTTAGAAGTTGGCGTTCACGCCGACCATGAACAGGCGCCCGACAGTGGAGCCGTTGGCGAAACCGCTGCTGCCGTTGCGGCGAAGCTCCGGCGGCTCCTCGTCGAACACGTTGTTGACGTTGAGCGAGACGGAGAGGTCGTCTGCAAGGCCCATCTCGCCGAGGTCGTAGCGGAAGTAGAGATCGACGGTCGAGAACGAGTCGATCTCGGTCTGACCGAAAATCTCAGACGAAGGCACGATGTTCATGCCGCCCGTATGCGTGTAGCTGGCGCGTGCATAGAGATCGCCCCAGGTTGCACCGATGTTCGCCCGGTAGCGCAAGCGCGGTCCGGCATTGTCGGCGTTGGTGTCGAGGTCGATCGGGGTCCAGACGCCCGGCGAAGCCGAGATGTCGTAGCTGATGCGATAATTGCCCGACACGCCAGCCTCGATCGAGCCGAAGCTCGTATCGCGGCGATAGTTTGCCGAGAAATCGATCCCTTCATGTCGCGCGTCCTGAAGGTTGCGGAGGCGAGCGTCGACGATCGCGAAGACATCCGAGGGGTTGAGGTTTTCGATATTTGTATTCGGCAGCACAACGTTGAACGATGTCCCATCCGGCGCCGTGTAAACG
>JAUIJZ010000019.1 GCA_030430715.1 Alphaproteobacteria bacterium | reverse complement strand
GTGGACCTAAGCTTCGGCGGTACCTGGCTAATTGCGCCCGCTCACGCGGCCCGAGGACCACAGCCGACCGACGCTCAAGACGGTTTGGTTTCGACTGGACCTATCTTAGCGAAGAAGTCCTGTAACCTGCATCCGGGAAAAACGGCCGCTCACAACGGGGCGCGTGAAGCGCGCAAAAGCGCGGTGTGGAGACGCATCGCGCACCCTAAAAAATAAAGCGCGGAGCACGCGCCCCGCTCCCATCTGGGAGACAAGACAAGCAAATCCGGATCGCCGGACAATGGCGCGCGCCAATTTCTTAACGTCGCATTTACCATAGGCGTCCGAGCCTATCGCGGCGATTCAGCGGAGCAGGCCCCATGTTCTTTTTCGGAAGCCATTCCTGGCGCGGCGAAAGCGGGCGCCGCTATCGTTTCAAATGCGTTCTGACCAAAAAGGGGCTGCCGCCTGCGGGCGTCGGCGGCATCTACATATTTGTGCGTAGACGCTGGGGCTTTTTCCTGGAGACGCTCTATGTCGGCAAGGCGCACGAGCTGCGTTCGCGTCTGATGGGCCATGAGAAATGGCCGCGCGCATATTGGTATTATGGCGCGACCGAGCGCTACGTGCTGGGTCCGATCCGCGACGAATCCGATCGCCGTCGCATCGAGGAAGATCTCATCCGCAGCCTGAAGCCGCGCATGAATGACGTTTCCATTCCGCAGGCCAAGGCCGCGCGCGCCAAGCGTAGCGCTGCGGCAAACCGCGCGTTCGATTTGGGCGGTTTGCTCGGGCGGCGTCCGCAGCGGGCCTGAGCGTCCTGGCTTGACCCCGCCGCCTTACCGCGCGACAGGGCGGGGTAATGGAACAAGAAGGTCCGTCCGAACCCGCCAAAATTGGGCTGACCGCCAGGCTGGCGGATTTCGCCAACAATATGGATGCGCGCGCTTGGCGCGCGGTCGCGATTTCAGTCGCCATGGTGGTGGTGGTCGCGGTCATGCTGGTGGTGGGCCGTCTTTTTTATGGCGATCAGATCGAGGCGTTCATCGACGCGACGCTTGGCGAAGCGCGGCGCACGCATTGGGGCCTGCCGGCGACGATCCTGGTGTTCACGCTCACCGCTTATGTGGGTGCGCCGCAGATTGTGCTCATCGGCGCTTGTGTTGTGGCGTTCGGACCCGAGGAAGGCTTTTGGTGGGCATGGATCGCCACCATCATCTCCGGCGCCGCCACATTTTACACGGGGCGGCTATCCTCCGCTGAAACGCAGAAGCGCTTTGGCGGCGCCACGGGCGGGCGCTTCACCCGCTTCATGGGCAAGAATGGCTTTCTCGCCAGCTTGATCGTGCGCTTCGTGCCCACGGCGCCGTTCGTGGTGGTGAACATGGCGTTCGGCGCCGCGCGTGTGAATTTCTGGGCGTTTATCGGCGGGCTGGCGCTCGGGGTTTTGCCGAAGACCGCGATCGTCGCCTTCGCTGGCGACGGCATCATGGATGCGCTTGAGGGCGATCTCGGTTCGGCGGCGCTGATGGGCGTCGCCGCGATCGTGCTCTGGCTGATTGTCGTCGTTGTTGTGCGGCGCTGGATACGTCCATCCGCCAATTCGTGAGGCTGTGCGCGAGGCTTGCCTGCGCTAGATTGTGCGCCATGAAGAAGTTTTTGGTCGTTTCCGCCTTCGCGCTCGCCGCTTGCACTGGCGGCGGGCCGCCGCCGCCGCCGGATCAGGGCTATGGCGCCAACCCCACTTTGCCGGGGCCGCAGCCGCAAGAGGGCGTGCCCACGGTGAACATCGCGCCAACGACGCCATGGCCTGACAATGCCGCGCCGGTTGCGCCGGAAGGCTTTGCCGTCACGCGCTACGCGGAAGGGTTGGAGCATCCGCGCTGGCTCTATCTTTTGCCGAACGGCGATGTGCTTGTGGCTGAGAGCGCATCCAAGCCCGCGCAGGGCGGCGGCTTCATGGGCTGGGCGCGCAACATGCTGATGCGCATGGCTGGCGGAATCGTGGAAAGCCCGGACCGTATCGTTCTGCTGCGCGATGCTGACGGCGATGGCGATGTCGACGAACAGCACGTGTTCGCGGAAAATCTGAACCAACCGTTCGGCATGGCGCTGCTCGGCGAGCACCTTTATGTCGGCAATACCGATGCAATTGTGCGGTTCGCGTTTACACCGGGCGCGACCAGCGTTTCCGGCGCGCCCGAAACCATTCTTGAATTGCCGTATCAGCCGGAAGACAACGGCCATTGGACGCGCAACATCATTGCCTCGCCGGATGGCGGCAAACTTTATGTTTCGGTTGGATCGGTCAGCAATATTGGCGATCAGGGTATGGAGGTCGAGGAAGGCCGCGCGGCCATTTGGGAATTAAACCCCGATGGCTCGCAAGCGCGCGTGTTCGCTTCTGGTTTGCGCAATCCGGTCGGCATGGATTTCGCGCCGGTCAGCGGAGAACTTTGGACGTCGGTGAATGAGCGCGACATGCTCGGCGATAATCTCGTGCCCGATTACATGACCAGCGTGCAGGACGGCGCGTTCTATGGCTGGCCCTATTATTATTACGGAACGCATCGCGATGAGCGTGTGGAAATTCCGGCCAATGTGCGCCTGCGCGAAGCGATTGCGCCTGATTACGCGCTTGGCTCGCACACCGCGTCGCTGGGCCTGCACTTCTACCGCTATGACGCTTTCCCCGAGTCCTATTGGAATGGCGCCTTTATTGGCCAGCACGGCTCATGGAATCGCAGTGAGCCCGCTGGCTACAAAGTCGTGTTCGTGCCGTTCAGTGAAGGGCGCCCCGATGGCGAGGTGCAGGATTTCCTCACAGGGTTCTTGAATGATGACGGCGAGGCGCAAGGGCGTCCGGTTGGCGTGATCGAAGATCAGGCCGGCGCTCTTCTCGTTGCTGACGATGTTGGCGGCATGATCTGGCGCGTTGCGCCGGCGCCGGATTAGCTGCGCGCTTCGCAACGCCAGATGAGACGTTGGCGCGGTTCGCCTTGAGCGTAGCTCATCAGCGCCTCGTTGCGTTCGGAGACAGCTTCGCTTGCGCCTTCGCCGCTACATCCGCGTCCGGCCACACTTTCGTCCACCGCGCGGCTTGCGGCGGCGAAATCCTCGTCGGTGAGCGGATAGCGCTCGCGGCGAAATTCGCCGCTCTCCGGATCGATGGTGAGCACGTCGAGCGAACGCGCTTCACCGAGCACAATCGCGCGCTGAAAGCGTCCGCCATTGGTTGGCGCGTAGAGTGTCCGCTCATTTACGCAAAGCGCGCCTGATGCGGAGAAACTCATGTCAGAGACGCCTTGTGCGCCGACGCTGGCTTCACGGTTGAGGGTGCAGGACATGGCGCCGGCGAAGCTGGCGATTTCAGGAGGGGCTTCGGCGCGATGTTCGCGGAAGCGCAGCAGCGCGATGCTCGCACCGACAATCAGCGCCGCAGCGACAGCCGCGCCGATCACGACCGCCATGACGCCCATGCGCCGGCGCGGCGCTTCTTCGAAGTGTTCGTGATGAGGCGCTTGCGGATGGGCTGCATGCGGCCGGCGCGAAAGCAGCACCGCGCCCAGCACGCATACGGCTACGAACAAGGCCAGCGTGCCGGCGATCAGGATGACGACTGCAACGCGCGTCAGCCGGTCGGCGGTTTCGAGTTTGTTGGCCAGTTCCACATTCTGCGCTTGCAGCGCGTCTATGGTCGCCGCGCGTTCGGCCTCGATGCGCTCGGCGAAGCTGAGGCAGCGCTCGTCGCTGAGCGTCGGCGAGACGCCGGACTCGTCCAGAAACTCAAGCAGCTGCGCCGCGCGCGTGGAGACACCGCGTGTTTCGCGCGTATCGGCGCCGCTGACATGCCAAGCGTTCACGCCGATCACGCGGCCGCACTCGTCGAGCAACGGCCCGCCCGATGAGCCGGAGGAGATCACGGCCTGATGGTTGATCGTGGGAATGGGATCGCCGGTCGGCGCGCGGTCGCGCAGCGAGGCGATCTGGCCGGACGTGCGCGAGGCAGGCGTCGGGCGCAGCAGATCCGCGCCACTGGCGCCCTGATAATCGACATCCGGATAGCCCAGCGCCACCACGCCGTCGCCAGGGTGCGGCTCGACGGTGGAAATGGTCAGCGGCGGCAAATCCGGGCCCCCGCGTACTTCAAGCAGGGCAAGTTCCGTCAGCGGTGAGTAACGAATGAGCCGCGCCGAGACGAGGCCCTCGCCGCGCGGGGGTACGATGGCGAGTCCATATTCCGGACGCTGCCGGGCAGGTGCTACCACATGCGCGTTGGTGACCACCAAATTGGGCGCGACCAAAAAGCCGGAGCCGGAGCCGTAAAGCATGCGCCCTTCGGCGGATTCCAGGATCACCACGACGCGCACAATGCCGCGTTCGGCGTCATCGATACCCGATTGCGCCGCCGCAGGGGCCGCCAGTGCACACAAGAGCACCGCCGCCAAAAACCTTAAAGCCTTTGCGATCAAGCCGTTCCCCAGCAACCTTCGGCAACGGCGAGTTTCGGGCGCCGTAAGCGTGCGGGCAAGCGTGTGCGCCAGTTCGGCTTAAGACTTGTTCACACGAAGGCGTGAATGCGGCGCCTGAGACACACCTGTAGGCGCTGCGGCGCGGCCCTTGCATCGCCGCCAGCATCGCGGCAAGTCCATTCCGTCGGCGGCGGGGGCGGTCGGCGGCTTGGAGCGCGGATCGTTAACGGATTCCGTGCGCACGCCCCACCGCCTCAAATTCGGCAGCAAGAGCCGAACTCCGCTCTTAGGATTGTTAAGCTTGTCGCATTAAGCCCGATGCAAGGGCTGATTCGGCTGATTTGCGAGCGGCGAGGGTATTCACGGCATGCTGGGCAATATGTTCGGTCTTGTAGCGCCGGATTTGGCGATCGACTTAGGCACCGCCAACACACTGATACACGTGAAGGGACGCGGCATTGTGCTCGATGAGCCGTCTGTCGTCGCTTACGTGAATGAGGGTGGGCGAAAGGTTGTCTATGCCGTCGGTGCGGAAGCCAAGACGATGCTGGGCAAGACCCATCGTTCGATGGAAGTGATCCGTCCCTTGCGCGACGGCGTTATCGCCGATTTCGACGTCGCCGAGGAGATGATCAAGCAATTCATCAAGAAGGTGTTGCCGCGCCCGGCCTTGATCAGTCCGCAAATTGTTATCTGCGTGCCTACCGGCGCCACGCCCGTGGAACGCCGCACCATTTTGGAAAGCGCCCAGGCATCCGGTGCGCGCCGCGTGAAGTTGATTGAAGAACCTGTCGCGGCCGCGCTCGGCGCGGGGCTTTCTATCGACGATCCGTCCGGCTGTATGGTGGTGGACATCGGCGGCGGGACGACCGAGATCGCGGTGCTGTCTCTAGGCGGCCTCGTCTGGTCGCGTTCGCTGCGGGAAGCGGGCGACAAGATGGATGAAGCGATCATCCAGTATCTGCGCCGCACGGAAAATTTGCTGATCGGCGATTCGACCGCGGAAAAGATCAAGAAGGAGATCGGCACCGCCCGTCAGCCTGACGATGGCCGCGGCATGCACATGCCGATCAAAGGTCGCGATAATCTTTCCGGTGTGCCGAAGGAAATCGTCGTCACCGAGGCGATGGTCGCCGACGCTTTGGCCGAGCCGGTGACGCGCATCGTTGACGCCGTCCGCCAGGCGTTCGAGCAAATGCCGCCGGAATTGGCTGCAGATATCTACGATCATGGCCTGATGTTGACCGGCGGCGGCGCCTTGCTCCGCAATCTCGACACAGTTCTGCAGGAGCGCATCTCCATCCGCGTTTCGGTTGCGGACGATCCACTTCGCTGTGTGGTCAAGGGCTGCGGAATCGCGCTTGAGACCATAAATTCACAGGAAGCGCGCCGTCTGCTGACCGAGGAAGTCTGAGCGGCGTGCTGAAGGGCGCGCCAATCGTTTCAAGCGCGCCATGAATTAGGAGAGGCGACACAAGTGGCCAGACGCAGAAGCGTGATGCGGCGCGCGGGCGCGGGTCGAAAGATCACGCCGGGCGTGCTGTTGGCCGGCGTGCTTGTGATCGGCGCTGTCGTCATCATCGGTTTGCAGTCGAATGGCAGCGGCGGCGCGCAGCAGGCCGGGGACGATGCGGCGGCGGCGGCGGGGCGCGTGGCCACCGGGCCTGCGCGTGCTGGCGAAGGTTTTATCTCTCGCGTCGCTTCCATGTGGAATGCCGGTGCGCGCATCGAGGAACTCGAACGCGAAAACCGCGACCTACGCGCCTGGCGTGAATTGGCCGAGCGTTTGGCTGAGCGCAATGCGCGCTATGAAGCCCTATTGCGCATGCCGGAAGACGCCTTCGGCCAAGGCGCTTACATCGAAAATTCCATCGCCGCGCAGCTCGTTCTGGATTCGGGCGGCCCGTTCACACGCACGCTCGTCGCCAATGCCGGTGACGCGCATGGCGTGCGTGTGGGCTATATCGCCGTCAACGAGAATGGCTTGATCGGCCGTGTCGTTTCGGTAGGCGCGCATTCGTCTCGCGTGCTGATGCTGGATGATTACGCGTCACGCATTCCGGTCATGGGCGATGCATCGCGCGTGCGCGCCGTGCTTGCCGGTCAGGCGACGCGGCCTCCGGAACTGATCACGCGTCCGTTCCAGATGCAGTCGCCGCGTATGGATTTCATCGTCGGCGCCGACAGTTTGCGCGAGGGCGAGCGCATCATCACTTCCGGCGATGGCGGTCTTTATCCGCGCGGCATTCCGGTCGGCGTCGCGCGGCGTGACCGTGACGGCCAATGGCGCGTCGCGCTTGCCGCCGCGCAGCAGCCGATCGATTTTGTGCGTCTCATGCCGTATGCGGGTGTCGAGCGTCCGGAAGATAGCGAGACGTCAGACGGCGGCCCGCCGCTTGCCGCGACATCGTCCGTCGCCGTGATCGGTTCGGCCACCATGGCGCCGTCGCCGGTGTTCAATCCGCCGCCGCAGCAACAACCCCAAACCCCAGCGCCGCGTGCGCAAGCACCACAGCCGACAGCCGCCGCGCCGACGCCGCCTCCCGCGCCGCGTCCGCGCGCGACGCCACAACCCGCGCCTGCGCCGGTCGCGCAGCCTGCCGCTCAGCCGCCCGCAGCTGCGCCAAATCCCGCGCCTCCAGCGCCAGCTGCGCCGGCGCCAAGTCCGGCGCCTGCCGCACCCGCGCCGCCGGCGGAGCCAACAGAATGAGCGCGCGCGCGACCAGCCGGCGCATGTTGCGCGCTTGGGGGTTCGTGCTCGCTGTCGCCAGCGTCATTCTTCCAGCTTTGCCGCTCGGCCCTTTGTTTGCGCAGCCGCCCATTCCGCTAGCTGTCTTGTGGGCGGCTTATGGTTGGGCCGCAGAGGATGAAAGCGGTTGGCGTGCGCCGTTGATCTTGGCGCTGCTTGGTTTGCTGCACGATCAAATGGCGGGCGGCCCATATGGATTGTTCGCGGCGCTTTATGTCGGCGCTTTCCTGATTGGGCGTGTGGTTGCGGTGCTGATGTCGGCGCCCAATCTGGTTTCGCTTTGGGGCGGCTTCATCGTCACTGTTTTGCTCACGGTCGTCGTGGCGATGGTGCTGGCGCCGATCGCGCTTGGCGACAATGTCTCGGTGCTGATGTTTGCTGAAGCCGCGGCCATCACCGCGTTGCTGTTTCCGTTGGTGCGGCCGCTCTATATGAGCGCCTCTCCGAGTTTGCGTCCGGGAGTGCGGCGATGAGTCGACCCAAGAAAATCGGCTCCACGCTGCCGAAGCGCGACGCTAACGTCATCTTCAACCGGCGCGCCGCGTTGATGAGCTTTCTCGGTGCGAGCGTGATGGGCGTGATCCTGTTCCGAATGGGGCAGCTGCAGGCGACCAACCTCATCAGCAACGAATATACGGACGCTGCCGATGAAAACCGCTTCGACACGCGCATCATCGCGCCGCCGCGCGGTGTTATTTATGATCGCTTCGGCACCGTGCTGGCGCAGACCAGCAAGGATTATCAAGTCTCCATTCTGCAAAGCGAAGTGGACGATCTTGAGCAGGTGATCGCCCGCGTCGCCGACATTCTCGGTTACGATGCCGAATGGGTGCGCCGCGCCGCGATCCGCGTGCGCGGCGGCGCGCGCTATGAGCCGCAGCCAATCGCGGTTGGCCTCAATTGGAGCGAGTTCAACGCCGTCAATGTGCGTTTGCCGGAACTGCCGGGCGTGGTGGCGGATTCCACCGACGTCCGCGCGTATCCGTACGACATCGTCTATGGCCATCCGATCGGCTACGTGCAGAAGCCGACACAGCGCGATGTCGATCGCGCGCTGGAAGATCCCGAACAGGGTCAAACCCGCGCGATGTATCTGCGTAATCCGCACGTGCGCGTCGGCAAGGCGGGGCTGGAAACCAGCCTTGAAGACATGCTGCACGGCCAGCCAGGCTATCGCAAAGTCATCGTCAATGCGCGTGGCGTCGAAATGGGCGAAGACGAGGGCGAACGCCGCGATCCGGTGCGCGGTTCGGGTGTCGTGCTCACGCTTGATCACGACCTGCAACGGGTGGCGATGGAAAGTTTTGGCGAGCATTCCGGCGCCGCCCTGGTGATGGACATTTATACCGGCGATCTGCTGGTGATGGCGTCGGCGCCAGGTTTCGATCCCAACCTTTTCGTCAATGGCATCGGGCAATCGGATTTCGACGTCTACAATCTCGATGAGAAGAAGCCGCTCTTTCATAAGTGCGTGACGGGCGTTTATGCGCCGGGCTCGACCTTCAAGATGATGGTCGGAATCGCCGCCAAGCAGGCGGGTGTCGAGGATGATTGGTCGGTAAGCTGCACCGGCGGCTTCTATTATGGCGGCCGCACCTTCCATTGCTGGCGCAATGGCGGACATGGCCGCATGAACATGCACGATGCGATCAAGCATTCGTGCGACGTCTATTTCTATCAGGCGGCGTTGCGCGCCGGGCCCGAGCGGATCGCCGAAGTGGCGCGCGCGTTTGGCTTGGGGCAGCGCTTCGAAGTCAACGTACCGAACATTCGCGAGGGACTCATCCCCGATCCGGATTGGTGGCGCGAGAACCGCAATGAGGGTTGGACCGGCGGTCTTACGGTCAATTACGGCATCGGCCAGGGCGCCATGGGCGTCACCCCGTTACAGCTTGCGGTGATGGCGGCGCGCCTTGGCAATAATGGTTACGCGGTCACGCCGCGTCTGGTGCGCGAGGCGCCGGGCGTTTCCGATCCGGCGCAGCCGCCGCACATGAGCGGCATCGAACCTGAACATCTCGCGCGTGTGCGCGACGGCATGTTCGGCGTGTGTAATGAGGGCGGCGGCACTGCCGTGCGCGCCGGCACGATGAACCTTGTGCGCGATCCAGAAACCGGCGCGATGGTGCCGCTGACGCCGGAAAATCGCTCCTGGGCGCCGGTCCAGATCGCCGGCAAGACCGGCACGGCGCAGGTGCGCGCGCTCGGCGCCAATCGCGGCCGGCATTACTCAACGATCGAATGGCGCTTTCGCGACAACGCGCTGTTCTGCTGCTTCGGCCCCTGGCATGAGCCGCGCTATGCGTGCGCTGTCGTTGTCGAGCACGGCGGCGCCGGCTCCGCGGTGGCGGGCCCTATCGCAAGCCGCGTCATGCGCGAAACGTTGCTGCGCGATCCCTCGCGCCGCGCGCCCGCTCGCCTGGCGCAGCTTGAAGCGGCGCGGGGGCAGGCATGAGCACGCTCACCATCGGCGCAGGCCCGAACACGATTTTCGAGCGCTTCCGCAAGCTCAATTGGGGCATCATCACTATCCTGTGCGCGCTCGCCTTTGTCGGCGTGCTGATGCACTTTTCAGTGTCTTCCGGCGCATGGACCGACATGCCGCTGACGCATGGCATGCGGTTCGCAATCATGCTTGCCGTCGTCACCATCGCGGCGATGTTTCTCGATGCGCGCTTTTGGCTTGCTATCGCTTACCCGCTTTATGCGGGCGCATTGTTGCTCTTGGTTGGCGTTGAGCTGTTCGGCGCCACGCGCATGGGCGCGCAACGCTGGCTCGACATCGGGCCCTTGTCTATTCAGCCCTCCGAGCTGATGAAGATCGGCATCGTATTGGCGCTGGCGCGCTATTATCATCAGCTCGACGCGCGCAAGACCGGCACCGTGCTTTGGGTGATACCGGCCTTCTTGATGATCGCCGCGCCAGTGGCGCTTATCATGCACCAGCCGGACCTCGGCACCTCGATGCTGGTGCTGTTTGCCGGCATCATCGTCATGTTTCTGGGCGGCTTGTTGTGGCGCATCATCGCCGCCGGCGCGATTGTCGCGGTGGGCGGGGCGATCTTCGCTTACACCAGCATCTTGCACGAATATCAGCGCGAGCGCGTGGATGTCTTTCTAGGCATCACGCAAGACCCGCTTGGCGCGGGCTATCACGTGCTGCAATCGAAAATCGCCATTGGTTCCGCTGGGCTGCTCGGGCGCGGCTATTTGCAGGGCACGCAAAGCCAGCTCGACTTCCTGCCGGAAAAGCACACCGACTTCATCTTCACGATGATCGTCGAAGAATTCGGCCTGCTCGGCGGCGCGTTCGTGCTGGCGCTGTTCGGCGCGCTGATGGCGCTGACGCTGCAAGTCGCTTACAAGGCGCGCTCCATGTTCGGCAAGCTTGCGGCCGCGGGCGTCGCGGCGACTTTGGCGTGCTACGTGTTCATCAACACGGCGATGGTGATCGGCCTTGTGCCGGTTGTCGGCATTCCGCTGCCGATCATTTCATTCGGCGGCACCGCCATGTTCACGCTTATGGCGGGCTTCGCCATCGTGCTTTCGATCGACATGCACCGCGATCAGCACGGCGCGCGCGGCTGGCTCTGGTAGCTACCAAGCGCCGCGATCAGCCATCCAATCTGTCGCCCGGATCAGCGCATCGACAATGCCGGGCTCCAGGGATGAGTGGCCGGCGTCCGGGATGATTTCGAGTTCCGCTTCCGGCCAGCGCTGCTTCAAATCCCACGCATTGGAGAGCGGCGTGCACATATCGTAGCGGCCGTGCGCGATGCGGCAGGGAATATGGCGCAGGCGTTGCGCCTGATCCAATAGCCAGCCGTCATGCGAGAAAAATCCGTCATTGACGAAATAATGGTTCTCGATGCGCGCGAAGGCTTCGACGAAGCGGTCTTCGTTGAAGCGCGTGGGCAGCGCGCTTGGGCCGGCGAACGAGATGGTTTCGCCTTCCCAGCGCGACCAAGCGCGTGCGGCGCGTACGCGCTCGTTGTAATCGCTCGATGTCAGCCGGCGATGGAAAGCGTGCAGCAGATCGCCGCGTTCGTCTTCGGGAATGGCCGAGACATAGCGCGCGTATGCATCCGGGAACACATGGCTCGCGCCCTTCTGGTAAAACCATTCGATCTCTGATTTTCGCACCAGAAAGATGCCGCGCAGCACCAGGCCCGCCACGCGCTCGGGATGTGTGGCGGCGTAAGCCAGCGCCAGCGTCGAGCCCCATGACCCGCCGAACACCACCCATTTGTCGATGCCCAGCATCTCACGCACGCGTTCGATGTCGGCGACCAGATCCCAAGTGGTGTTCTCGCGCAATTCGGCGTGCGGCGTGGAGCGTCCGCAGCCGCGCTGGTCCATCAGCACAACGCGGTAGCGCGCAGGGTCGAAGAAGCGGCGCATTTCCGGCGAGATGCCTCCGCCCGGTCCGCCGTGCAGCGCCAGCGCCGGGAGTCCGTTGGCCGGCCCGCATTGCTCGTAATAGACCGAGTGCAGATCAGATACCCGGAGCATGCCGCTGTGCGACGGCTCGATGGCGGGGTAAAGGTCGCGGCGGGGCGGAGATGATTGGCCGTACATGCCGTCTGGGTTACGAGCGTGCGCGATGCGGCGCAAGCCGCGTGCTGCCGCGCAGGCGGCTCATGTCTAGGTTTTTAGCGTGATCAGCAAAGCGCTTCTCGATTCGCCCGCCGCGCGGGTCACGCTGGCGCTGTCGGCGTTGCACGGAACGACCGGCGTGACGCTGGTGTTTCTGCCGCGCTGGCTTGAGATCGAGCGTGGGCTCGACGGCGCGGCGATCGGCGCGGTGCTTTCGCTGTCGCAATTGGCGCGCATCGTGGTGGGGCCGGCGATCGCCTATTGGGCCGATGGCGCCGCGGACCGGCGCATGCCTTTGCGCGCGGTGGCGCTGGGCTCATTCATCGCCTTCGTCGCGTTTTTTACGCTTGCCGACGAATTCTGGTCGCTCATGGCGATTGGCTTCATTGCTTTGTCGCTGATGCAGGCGTTCGTGCCTTTGAGCGAAGCGCTTGCGTTGCGGGCGACGGCCGAAGGCAAGATTAGCTATGGCGTTGCGCGCGGCATCGGCTCGGCCTGTTTCATCGTCGCCAATGTCGCCGGCGGTATTTTGATTTCGCGGTTCGGTTTAGGCGCGGTGGTCGCTTGGGTGTTGTGCGGCCTCGCCGCCATGTTCATTTCCGCAATCGTATTGAAACCTGACCCGGCGCCGGTGACGCATGGTCCGCGCCGCTCGGGCTTTACGGCTTTGCTGCGCACGCGCCGCTTCTTAATCCTCATCATAGCGTCTGGACTCATCCAGAGCGCACACGCCTTCTATTACGGCTTCTCGACCATCGTCTGGCGCGGCCAAGGCATCTCGTCCGAGATGATCGGCGCGTTGTGGGCGGTCGGTGTTTTGCTCGAAGTCGTGTTCCTTTGGTGCCTAGTCTGGATCGAGCGGCGTTTTTCGCCAGAGATGTTGCTCATTATTGGCGCGGCGGGATCGGTGCTGCGTTGGCTCTGCATGGGCTTTGCGCCGGTGGGGTTCGTGCTTTGGCCGTTGCAGGTGCTGCACACACTTTCCTTCGCCGCCACCCATGTCGGCGCCATGCGCCTCATCTATCGCGAAGCGCCGCAATCGGCGGCGGCGATGGCGCAGACGCTCTATTCGGCGATCTCCAGCGGCTTGTTCATGGGCGCGGCCACTTTAATGTCGGGCTGGCTCTATGATGCGGGCGGCGCCCGCGGATATTGGGCGATGGCGGCAATGGCGGCAGTGGGCGGCGCCGTGGCGCTCATGCTGCTCACGCAGCGTCCTCGCTCGGAAATACACTCTTAACGTATTCCCCAATGGCGAGAACATCGCCGCTTGGGCGCGTTCGGCTTCTTTGCCTTCTCTTTTCTGTTACGTCTTATCGTGGGGCGTACGAGAAACGGAGCCGGGGCAGATATGGCCGCTGAGGCCGCTTTCGATCTGATTGAAGAGGAGCGCGCGCCGGTTTTGGCGCTGCGCGGGGACTGGACGGTGGACACCATCGCTGGCCTCGAAAGCGCTTTGCGTGAGATTGGCCAAAAGCTTGTTCCCGGCGCCGCGGTCGATGTCAGCGCGTTGGGGCGTATGGATGTCGCCGGCGCCTATCTGATCGACCGCACTTTTCGCGAGAGTCCTGTCGGCGATTCCGAGCGCATCGCCATTCGCGGACAGCATCAGAACGCCAAGCAATTGTTGGCGACGGCGCGCAAGGCATTGGGAGAGCCGGCCGAGGCGCCGGAACGTTGGCATGGGCTGAAAGGTTTTCTGGAACGCGTCGGCCGCATCATGGCGGCGATTGGCGAAGAGATTGTCGAGACCATCGGCTTTTTCGGCGAAACGATGGTTGTGCTTGGACGCGTGCTCGCCAATCCGCGCCGCTTGCGCTGGACATCGATTGTGCACGTGGCTGAAAGCGCCGGCCTCAACGCTCTGCCGATCGTGGCGTTGCTTTCCTTTTTTATCGGCCTTGTGGTCGCGTATTTGGGCGCGCGCATTCTGCAGGATTTCGGCGCAACGGTTTTCGTCGTCGAACTGGTTACGGTGTCGATGCTGCGCGAATTCGGCGTCGTCATCACCGCTGTCATTCTCGCGGGGCGCACAAACTCTGCGTTCACCGCAGAGATCGGCGCGATGAAGATGCGCCAAGAAGTGGACGCCATGCGCGTGATCGGCATTGATCCGATGGAGGCGCTGGTCGTTCCGCGCATGCTGGCCATGCTGGCGATGACGCCGATCCTCACATTTGCGGCGATGATGGCGGGCATGTTCGGCGGCATGCTCGTGAGTTGGGCCGCGCTGGGAGTCAGCCCGGCCATGTTTATCGCGCGTATTTCCGAAGTCGTGCCGGCGCAGCATTTCTGGGTCGGTTTCGTCAAAGCGCCTGCGTTCGCGTTGGTATTGGCTACGATCGGCTGCAAGCAGGGTCTCTCGGTCGGCGGCGATGTCGGCTCGCTCGGCACGCGTGTGACCTCCTCGGTGGTGCAAGCCATCTTCATGGTCATTCTCTTAGATGCGCTGTTCGCGCTCTGGTTCCTGGAGATGGATTGGTGAGTCCAGAGAGCCAACAAGACATCGCCATTCGCGTGCGTGGTCTCGTTACCCGCTTTGGCCGGCAGACCGTGCATGACGGGCTCGACCTTGATGTGCGGCGTGGCGAGATTCTTGGCGTTGTCGGTCCGTCGGGATGCGGCAAGTCTGTCTTGCTGCGCGAGATTGTCGGTCTCGATCCGCCGACCGAAGGCAATATCGGTTTTCCCTATCACGAGGCGCAAGGGCGCGAGCCGCGCATGGGCGTGATGTTTCAGGACGGCGCGCTGTTTTCCAATCTGACCGTGCTTGAGAACGTCGAAGCGCCGCTGCGGGAGCATACGCAGCTTTCGCCAGAGTTGCGGAGCGAGATCGCTGGCCTGAAATTGGCCATGGCGGGGCTGGGTTCGGACGCACACTACAAGCGCCCTGCGCAGATTTCCGGCGGCATGCGCAAGCGCGCCGCTGTGGCGCGCGCGCTCGCGCTTGATCCGGAGCTTTTGTTTCTCGATGAGCCGACGGCGGGCCTCGACCCGATCTCGGCAGAAAACTTCGATCGTATGATCCAGGATCTAGCCCATTCATTGGGTTTGACCGTATTCCTGGTGACGCACGATCTGGATACGCTGCACGCCATCTGCGACCGGGTGGCGGTTTTGTACAAAGGAAAGGTCGCTGCTCTCGGCGCAATCGCGGACATTGCTGCGGACGCCGAAGGGTGGGTGAAGGATTATTTCTCAGGGCCGCGTGGCCGCGCCGCTGGGCGCGCCGCCGGAGGGTGAAGGATGGAGACGAAAGCTAATTATGTGATGATCGGCGCGGCGACCGTGATTGGCGTCATCCTGATCCTCCTATTCGCGATGTGGATGTCGACCGGCTCGCTCCGGCGCGGCTTCAATGAATACGATGTTGTGTTCGATGATCCAGTGCGGGGCCTCACCGAGGGCGGCGAAGTGCGCTTCAACGGCATCAAGGTCGGCGAAGTGTTGGATTTACGCATCGACCCTGACAACACCAATCGCGTCATCGCCCGCATCCGCGTGTCCTCGGACGTGCCTGTGCGTGAGAATTCCACCGGGCAGCTTGAGCCGATTGGGCTTACGGGCGTCACCTTGATTCAGCTATCGGCGGGTTCTCCAGATTCTGAAATTCTGCGCTCAGGCTTCGGCCGGGTTCCTCAGCTTCAAGGGCGCGGCAGCCAGATCGACGTTATCGTGGCGCGCGGCGAAGAAGTGGCTATGCGCGCGAGCGAAGCCATGGCGGCTGTGCGCGATCTTCTCACCGACGAGAATATCGAGCGCGTTTCCGCGATTATCGAAAACCTTGAAACCGTCTCGACGCAACTGGCCGACCGCCGCTCCATCATCACGCGTTCGGGCGAGGCGGCGGGCGCGCTCACGGCCTTGGCCAATGAAATGCGCGAAAGTATCGCCGAACTCGATGTCGCCATCGCCGAAGTGAACAACGCCGCCGCTGTCGCGGGCGGCGAGGCGCTGCCTGAACTCGCAGCCGCCGCTGAGGAAATCCGCCGCGCGACTCTTTCCGTGTCGCGCGCGGCGGAGTCGATCGATAACGGCGTCTCAACAATCGCACCGCGCGCGTCGCGGCCCAGTGTGGAGCTACAGCCATGATGCGCGCACTTATACTTCTTCCCGCGCTGCTGCTTGGCGGCTGTATTTCGCTCTTGCCCGAGCCTGGTCCCGCGCCGCGCGTGTTTGCGCTGGATGCCGGCGCAGTTGAGCGCGCAAGCGGCGCGCCGATCGATGCGGTCGTGACGATTGCACGCCCTGGCGGCGTTGACGCCGTGCTGGGCTCGGATCTGATCTGGCGCACCGGCGATGAGGTTGCTTCCATAGCGCAGACGCAATGGTCCGGCGATGCTGCCGGCGCGCTGCAGGATATGCTGGTTGAGACGACGCTGCGCCAAGGGCGCTTTGCTGGCGCTGCGCGCAGCGGCGATGCGCGCGGACGCTACGAAGTGCGTTGGGATGTGATGAGCTTCCAGGTCGATGAGAGCAGCATGCAGGCGCGCTTTGTCGCCAATGTGCGGCTGAACGCGCCAGGCCGGCGCATCATCGCGCAGGAGATCATCAGCACCGAAGCGCCCGTGAGCTCGCGCTCATCTTCGGTGGCCGCACAAGCGCTTACGCGCGCCGCCCGTGAAGGCAGCGCGCGCATTGGGGAGTTTGCGGCTGAGCGTGCGGCAGAGGACCTGGCTGCGTCTCCTCCGCGAACGGAGGAGACGCAAGAGCCTTAGGCCATCGCTGCGTCGATCAAGAGGAACGCACGGACGATCGCGCCTTCGCTCTTTTCGCCTTTGGCGAGGTCGGGACGTGCGCGGAACGCCTTCGCCACAGCGCGGGCGCCGGGGTGACGCTTCACGTGACGGGCGATGCGGTTCACCGCGACCGGTGCTGCTTCCATCACCGCTTCACGGCGTGCCGCTGCGCCACGACGCGAGCTCTGGGCGATACGCACCAGGGCGTTGGCGCCGAGCACGTCATCGATGTCGACGCCAGCTTCAGCGAGCAGGTCGATTGCGTCTTCCTTGAGGATCGCATCGACCGAGCGCTCTTCGCGCGGCGTGAACGTCGCTAGCTCTTCGTTGGCAGCTTGCGGAGCTTCTTCGCGCGCAGGCATGAAATTGCCCCAACCGCCGAAGCCTTTAAAAACGCGCTTGGGCTGTTCCGCTTCCACGCGCTCGCGTGCGGCGCCGCGAGCAATCGCGGCATTAGCCGCCATTTGCAGGCTGTGCTCAGCGCGCGCTTCCACGCGTTCCACGGGACGCTCGACAACGCGTTCGACTGTGCGCTCGGCGATGCGCGCTTGCGGCGCGGCCGTTTTCTTCGCACCGGCCGTGACGGCGAGCGCGGAGAGACGCTTCTCGATTGAAGCAGCGTGACGGTCGGCGGCGGCCTGGCTTTCTTCCGAGGCGGCGCGCGCGGCGTCAGCAGCGTCTTTGAGACGCGCCAGCGTGTCGGCGGCGGAGTCCTGCATGGCCGAAGCTTCGGCGCGGATGAGTTGAGCCGCGCGTTTGGCTTCGAACACGGCGCTACGCGTGGTTTCACGCACCGCAGCCGCGGTTTCGTTGGCTGCAAGCACCGCATCCTGGGTCGATTGACGCGCCGTGTCGGTGAGGCGCGTGGCTTCGGCCAGGCCGTCGAGCATGCCGGTCAGCGTCGTGCTGAGCGTAGCCGTGACGTCGCTGGCGTCGTCGGTGGCGGCTTGCATGGCGATCGTGCGTTCGCCCAGCATGTTGGCCGACGTGGTCAGCGTGTCGATATGGCCCTCTAGGGCGCCCTCGGCAGCGGCGACTTCTGTCTGCACAAGCTTGGACGCTTCGCGCATCAGGCGGACCTGACGGCCGACCGAGTGCGACAGCGTCTCGGACTGCTCTTTCAGTTCGCCATTGAGATCGGCGATCGCGTCGCGCTCGCGCTGGAGCGCATGCGACATCGCTTCGGTGTTCTCACGCGAGGAGGCGATGGCGGTGTCGAACCAGGCCGCATTGCGGCGCGCGGCGTTCTCGAACTCTTCAAGTCGCTGCATCGCCGATGTGACGGCGTCGTTGAGACCTTCAATTTCAAGCTTCACCGACTGGCTGAGACGTTGCGCATGCGCTTCGCCCTCGCGTTGGATCGGAAGCGGTTCGCCTTGGGCGATGCGCGTGAGCTCGGCCGCGAGGCGACGCGCTTTCACGGCTTCGCCGGCGGCTGAAGCGGCAAGCCAGAACAGCACCGCAGGCCCGAAGGCGAGCGCGAGAATGCCGGCCTGAATCGCTGGGTCCATCGCCATCACGGCTTCAACGCCGTAATAGGCAAGCGGGCCGCCAATGGCGCCGCCCATCCAGACGAAAGCGGCGACGCCGCCCGCGAAACCGGCCCATGAGAAGCCGCCAGTCTGACGCGGCTGCTCAGGATCGATCGTGGCCGGCTCTTCAGCCGGTTCGAAATTCAATTCTTGAACGGGATCGGGGCTGGTTTCTGGCTCGATCTCAGGCTCGAGATCGCCAAAACCCAGGAAGCGATCGCGCTCGTCTTCATCATCGTCGAAATACATGACGCAAACTCCCGCACGCCGCGACGAGCGGCGTTGGCGAGGACGGCTGCAACGGCCATGCCAAGCAGGCGAGCGGGGTTCGCGCGCCAAGCGTGCGCCAATTTGGGATGAATTGCGCGGATGTGTTCCGTAATCAGCGAATAATAATGGTGTACAGGCCGATCTGGGCGACGCTGCGTATCCCTATTCGCTCGCTGCGTGGGGGGATTCTCTGCTTAGGCGACGCGGCCTTTGAGTAGGAAGTCGCGCGGCGGGGCGGTTTCCTCAAGCAGACTTTCCTTAATTGCGCGCGGCGCGCCGAACAAATGGCCTTGGCCATAGGGTGCATCCACGTCGAGCGCCTCAAGCACCAATTCCTCGCTCTCGATGCGCTCAGCAATCAGGTCGACGCCGTAACGCTGGAATACGGCGGAGATGTCCTCGGCGGCGATTTCTCGCGTGATCGCCGATTTCGGCCGCACGCCGCCGCGGATCACTTGTTCGGTTAACAGACGCGCGGGGATCTTGAAGTAACGCACGCCCGAGCGTTCAAGGTCGGGCAGATCGATTTCGGCTGACGTCACCTTATCAATGGAGAACCGGAACCCGAGATCGACCAGCTTGGCCATCGCGCGCGCCTCGACCGAGGTGCGGTTCTCAAACGCGGCCTGCGGGATTTCGAAAATCACGCTGCCGGCGAGGTCGCTGTTCTCGCGCATAAAATCGAGGAATTGCGGGAAGAAGTGCTCGTCCGCGAGCGCGCTGGGCGAGAGGTTGCAGAAGATGCCGATGCGGCGGTCTTGCTTCATCAGCTTGCGCACGATCTGCACGCAGCGGAACAGCAGCACGTTATCTATGGTTGACATCAAGCCCGCTTCTTCGGCGGCGGGGATGAATTCCTGCGGCAGGATCAGGCGGCCGGTCGCATCTTTTAATCTTGTGAAGCCTTCATAGAAGGCGGTTTTGCGTTGGGGCAGCTGCACGATAGGCTGGAGGTAAAGGTCGACCCGGTTCTCCAGCAGCGCTTCACGTACAATATCCATGGGGCCGCGCGCGGAAGCGGCGTTGAGCGGGGTCACATTGCCGGCCGTCTGAATTTGGTTAAGGCGCGCATCCATGGCCGCGCCCAATTTGTCGACGATTTGGTCGATCATGCGCAATTCGAGCGGCGGAGCGGTTTGCGGATAGGTTTCTGCCGGCGGCAGAGCTGGAGCGGCGAATGCTGTCGTCGCTTCCACTTGATCGAGCCGTGTGGACATCGCTTCGATATCCGCATTGAGCTCGCGTTGCGCCGCGCGCACGCGCTCCATGTCCGTACGCACTCGCTTTTCGGCGCCATTGATGCGTGAGGAGGCGAAGCTCGCGGCCAATCCGGCATGCGTCACCGCGCACGCACAGAATAGAGCCAGCCCGCCGAGAATGGCGCCGCCGACGTCCTCTCCGCCAATCTCCTGGAGCGCCAAGCCCATGGTCAGGGAGATGAGCGCGTAGCCAGCGTAAAGCAGGGCGTGTGTGATGATGGGCATAAGGTGGTCCCGAATCCTTTACGCCGTATTGCAGGATCGTCGGGTTAACGAAGCATCAACCAAAATGTCTCCGATTGTTGTCATTCGGAAATGAAGCTTGTCTTGCCGTGAGGTGGGGCGTCCCTCTAAGGCTGGCGGCGATATGGGAACACCGATGCTCCTGGCTTGGCTCGTTAATATTCTAGCGCTGGCGTTTGCGGCGGCGCTTGGCGCGCGCGCGACGGTCGATCCGGCCTGGGCGGCGCGCTTGGTGCGGCTGCAGCCAAGTGAACGTCCAGGTGGGTTCGCCGAGTTCCGGGCCACTTTTGGGGGGCTGTTCGCGGCATCGCACGGCGCGGCGCTCGTTTTGTCTGCGAAATATCTATTCGATGGCGAGCATATCGTGGGGCTGGCGGCGATTGGCGCTGGGCTGGTGCTGGCGGCGGCTTGGGGCGGTGCGGCCGCGGGACGCTGCCTTTCAATGTGGCGCGACGGCACGCGCACACGGTTCAATATTATCAGCGCCGGGGTAGAGACGGCCTTGATGGCCGCGATCGGCGCGCCGTGGCTTGTCTGGTTTCTAAGCACGGCGGATTAGGCCGCCTGTGCGTTTCGTGGCCGGACGTGTGGCTTGAAATTACTTTCCTCGGGCTCGATTGTTCGTGGGAAGGTAGGAGGAAAGCGCGATGGCTCTGAATGTTGTCGATATGACGCCGGCAATTGGCGCCGAGCTAATAATTGACAAGGCGGATTTGCTGAGCGGCGCGCATGCCGAAGAAATCCGCACGCTGGTGCGTCAGCGCGGCGTGGTGTTCGTGAGGGGCGCGCATCTGGAAGAGGCGGAGCAGCTAAAGGTTTCGCATAGCCTCGGCAAAGTGCAGGAGGCCGGCAAGGAAGGGCTGCAGAATATCTCGCTGGATAAGGAGATCTCGATCAGCGCCGACTATTTGCGCGGGTCCTTCTTTTGGCACATCGACGGCGCCAGCGATGACATGCCGAACTTTGCCGCGACGCTGAACCCGAAGAAGCTTACCGATCCGCCGGCTTCAACCTATTTCGCGAACACCTACGCCGCCTATGACGCGCTGCCCGATGCGGAGAAAAAGCAATACGACACGCTCAAGGTCGTGCACAGCCTTGAAGCGTCGCAGCGCATGGTGACGCCCGAACCCAGTTACGAGACCATCAGAATTTGGCAGACGCACCGGCCGAAGAAAGTCCACCCGCTGGTTTGGACGCATGTCGATGGGCGCAAATCTTTTCTGCTCGGCGCCACCGCCGACTACGTGCAGGAGATGAGCATCGAAGAAGGGCGCGCTCTGCTCACGAAACTGCGCGATTGGGCCACGCAACCGCAATTCGTGTACAAGCACGAGTGGGAATACGGCGACTTCCTGATCTGGGATAATACCGGCACCATGCACCGCGTCGATCCGTATCCAGTCGATAGCGGGCGCTTGCTGATCCGCACCACGATCGACGGCGAAGAGCAGGTAGCGTAGAGGCCCCGGCCCGCGTCGCTTAAAAGTCGTTGATGCTCATATCGGCGCGGATAGGCCATGCGCCGGCGCGCAGGCCGCACATCGTGGGATCGAAGCTCTCGGGCGAGATCGACACAGTATTTGTCGGCGTTTCTTCGATGCGCACCTCGGCCAGTTCAAACGGCAAAGCATCGGCGGCGATGAAGGCTGAGAGCTTCAGCCAGAAACACGCGGCCAACGCTTCTGTGGTCGGATCGCCCTGGAAGGTCATGATCTGTTTGAGCCGCGCCGGTTCGTGCTTGCGGAAATAGCCGATCAGCGGATCGTCCTCGCCGAGATGCAAAGTGTGATCGACTGCTTCGTCGATCCATTGATGCCAGCGCCGCTTGATCTGTTCGAACGGCGCGGCTGAGTTTGTCGCGCTAAAGCGAAAGCGTTCGCGCGGCGCAAGGCGCACGGTCACGAATTCATTGTGTCCATGGGGGATGGCGCAAGTGGGGCTTTGCGTCGCCAACAGCCTATGCGCCATCGCATAGCGACGGGTGAATTCCAGCGTAGCCATAAATCGTCCTCCGGCACTTCCGCAGCACAGACGGACGCCGTTTCAGCAGGACATAATGACACGCGCGCTGGGGCGCAATCAGTCGTTCCAGACCGGCTTGCCGAGATTCATGTTGCCGGGGGGCACGACAGCGCCCACAGCCGCGCCGACGATTGCGCCCGGAACGGCGCCAACGCCGCCCGCAACCGCGCCTGCGCCTGCGCCAATGGCGGCGCCGGAGGCGAGCCGGTCGCCCATTTGCGTGCCGCAGCCCGCCAGCGCCACTGTCGCCGCCAATACGGCCATGCCCATGAGTTTCATGATCCCTGCCTTGCAAAATCTGGCCAAAAATAAAGCCAAGCGCCTCGAGGTGAATCGCCGACGCTTGGCTTTTTTGTGGCTATAATCTTTAGGCGCGAGTTACTTATTCCAGACGGGCTCGCCCAAATTCACCTGATTGGGGTCGGTGACAGCAGCCGTACCCGCACCGACGAGCGCGCCAGCGCCTGCGCCGATCGGTCCGGCGACAGCGCCAGCACCCGCGCCGATGGCGGCGCCAGAGGCGAGACGGTCACCCATTTGCGTACCGCAGGCGGCCAGCATAGTGAGCGCCGCGACCGCGCCGAACGTCTTAAGAGTCGCTGATTTCAGCATTTTCTTTTCTCCTGAAGAACCTGTCGGGCGCAAAACGCCGGGCGGTAACGCTTGGTTCCGGAATTGGGGCCGATCAGGAAAATGTGAAGGTTCAGAACCAACGCCGCCATTTTGCGATGGCGAATAGGGTCGCGGGCGCGGCGAGCATAAGTAGTGCTGCGACCCAGGGCCCCCAATCGGCGCGAAACCAGCTCATGGCGGTGAAATTCATGCCGAACACGGAAGCGATTAGAGTCGGCGGCACGAAAGCGATGGTGGCCAACGAAAGCGCCTTCAGCACATCAGCTTGTGTAGCGTTGATGAGACCCAGCGCGGCGTCCTGCAAATAGGAGATGCGCGTTTGTAGGCTCTCTGCCAGGCGTTCGAGTTCGCTGATATCGCGTCCAAGTGCGGCGAGCTTGGATTGATCGAGGCCGTGCTGCTTACCCACTGAGCGTGTGAAGGTGACGAGGCGTAGAAGGCTTGAGAGGCTTTCGTGCGAGAGCGCTGTCAGCGTGCCGATGCGGCCGAGCGCGCGTAGGCATTCGCGCAAATCCGGCGCCGGCTGTTCGGTGAACACGTTAGCAGATTGTGCGTTGGCGTCGCGCGTGGCTTCGGCAAGCAGATCGGCGAGGCGTTCGGCGGCGCCTTCGATCAGAGCGAAGAAAACATCGGCCCCGTCGGCCGCCGAACCGATCCGCGCCGATGAACGCCCTTGTCCAATCTCGAATGCGCGCGGCCTGATCTGGCGGACGGTGACTAGCTTGCCTTTGGCGAGAATGAAGGTCACCGGGCCGGAGATGAACAGGCCCTCGTCGCGCCGCCCCAGTAACGTGGCGGTGACGTGCAGCGCCCCGTCTTCTTCATAGAAGCGTGCGGATTCCTCGATGGCGGCCCGCTCAAGCGGCGGCGGAACATCGATGCCAAGCGCAGCCTCAACGTCCAATTCTTCCTGTTCTTCCGGCGATTCCAGGTCAAACCAGATCGCGTTGGCGTCGTGGCTAGAAGTGGTTTGCGCGCCGCCGCGAACGAGGATGCGCTTCATGGGCGCGCCGCAATAACGAAGAGGCGGCGGAACGGAAAGAACGTGCGTCCATCGGGTTCCGGCGGATAGGCGTAGGCGAGCCCTGTGCGCACTTCCTTTTCGAATGCAGCGCGCGTTTCGCCATCAAGCAGCGCCGTAAACGGGCGTAGCGCCGAACCGGAGAGAAAGCGGAAAACGGGATCGGCGCCCTCGACGACGTGTATGTATTCGCTGGTCCAAACATCAGGTGCTGCGCCTTCGCCGAGTAAGGCGCGGAGATAATCGGCGGCGCGCGCGAAGGCGCCGGGATCGTAGCGCCGCGCAACAGACAAACGATCTTTCCATGACGGCGATTCCACCACGTCGTGAATGACGACATGACTGGGCTGATCGAAATTTTGCGGCACCTGCAGTGCGATCACGCCGCCCGGCGCCAGCAAGCGGTAGAGCCTCAGCGTGGTTGCGACCGGATCGTCGGCCCATTGCAGCGACGCGTTGGCGTAGATGAGATCGGGCGCGTGCGCGGGCGTCCAGGAATTAAAGTCGCCCTGCGTCCAGCGCGCGCGCACGCCGGAAGCGCGTGCATCGGCCAGCATTTCTTCGCTGGAATCGACGCCCTCAATATCCGCATCGGGATAGCGCGCGGCCAGAAGCGCGGTGGAATTGCCTGGTCCGCAACCAATATCGGCGACGCGCTTGGGTGAAGTTAGCAGTACGCGCGCCAGAAGATCAGCCGCTGCGCGCGTGCGTTCGCCGCCGAAGCGAAGATAGAGTTCAGGATCCCAGGCCATGGCGCCGAAGCCTTTAGCATGACGTCCGCGTGGGCGCGAAGCGCGTTGACGTGATGCGGCGCCCGCCGCAAGTTGGCCGTCATGGCGCAGGGTAAAGATCAGGATGCGGTGGCGGCGGCGCTGGCGAAGTCGGAATTGCTGGCGGTGTTGAGCGAGGGCGCGCGCACGCGCCTGGCCAAATCCGGCACGGCGACGACGCTGGAGCCGGGCGCGATGCTGTTCGCGCGCGGCGACAAGGGCGACGCGCTATACGTTCTGCTCGAAGGCGAAGTGGAAGTGCGCACTTCGAACGAAGCGGGGCGTGACGTGCGTCTGGCGGCGATTAAGGCCGTGGCGATGCTCGGTGAAATGGCAGTGCTCGATGGCGGCGCGCGCAGCGCGGATATTTGCGCCATTCGGCGCTCACGCTTGTTGCGCATCTCGCGCGATCAGGCGCTCGCGGCGCTGGAAAGCGAACCGAAAGTGCTGCTGCAATTGGTTGCCGAATTATCGCGCCGTCTACGCGCCGCCAATGCCAGCCTCGAAGACGCGCAATTGCTCGATCTCGGCGGGCGTCTGGCGCAGCGTCTTTTGGACGAAGCAGGCGAGAGCAGCGCCGTGACGGTGACGCAGACCGAACTCGCGCGCCGCATCGGCGCCAGCCGCGAGAAGGTGAACCGCAAGCTGCACGAATGGGCCGAAGCGGGCTGGATCACGATTGGCCGCAGCGGCATCAAGCTGGTCGCGCGCGAGAAGCTGAAGGGCGTGATTGAGGACGCGCGGGCGCATTAGGGCGATGGAAATTTGGGAGGTAGGCGCCTGAAACGGCGCGTAAATTCCATAGCCTCTTGCCGTATTGCCCTACTGCCTTGGACCCGCTCCCGGATCAGGCTAAAACGCGCCCATGAACAAATACGATCCCGGCGGCCCCGAAGCCGACGTCGAATATAGCGACAACGAATTCACCATCCTGCGCCAGGGCAATTTCGTGCGCTGCGCGGTGAGTGGCGAACGCATTCCGCTTGATGAGTTGCGCTATTGGAGCGTCGATCTGCAGGAGGCCTATCGCGGCCCGGCCGAAGCGTTGCAGCGCCAGAAGGACATCGTCCAAAAATGAAGGTGCTGGCGGCCGCTCTTTCACTGTTCGTGCTCGCGGCCTGTGCGGCGGGCGATGCGCCGGCTCAGCCTGAGGCGACGCAAGTCGCCGATGCGGCGCCTGCGCCAACGCCAGAACCTGTCGCAGAGCCCGCGCCTGTTCAGCCAACGGGCCTCGCATGCGCCGGCGCATTCACGCAGGGGGGCACGGTGCTGTGCCGCACATGGCCCGGCGCGAGCGTTTCGATCGATGGCGCGGAAGTTACGCGCGCCGACGAAGCCGGCTGGGCGGTGATTGGGTTCACGCGTGGGCACGGCAGTTCGGGCGTCGTGACGGCCAGTGCACAAGGCGCGCGCGTGAGCGAGACATTCGCCATCGCGCCGCGTGAGTTCGACATTCAGCGCATTGATGGTCTTCCGCAGCAAACCGTGACGCCGACGCGTCCCGAAGTGCTGGCGCGGATTCAGCGCGAAGCGGCGCGTAAGCGCGAAGGCTGGGACAGCGCGGCGGATATGGAAGGCTTTCTCGACGGCTTCATCTGGCCGGTCGAAGGCCGCATCTCAGGACGTTGGGGCAATCAGCGCATTTTGAATGGCGTGCCGGCCAATCCGCATTTTGGCGTCGATATCGCCGCGCCCGAAGGCACGCCGATCCGCGCGCCGGCTGCGGGTGTCGTCACGTTGGCCGAGCCGGACATGCATTATGAAGGCGGGCTCGTGTTCATCGATCACGGCCAGGGCCTCATCACCATGTATCTGCACATGAGCCGGCTTGATGTACAGGTCGGCCAGAACGTGGCGCAGGGCGATGTGATCGGCGCGGTCGGTTCGCGCGGGCGCGCGACCGGGCCGCATCTGTGCTGGCGCATGAAATGGCGCGAGCGTCAGCTCGATCCGAGCGAAGCTATTGACGGCCTCGCGGCGGCGCGGCGGGAATTGCTCGCCGCCGCGCCTTAAGCTTATTGCGGCGTCACGTCCGCGGCGAGCAGCACGACCGGTTCTTCGCTTTCATTGCGCCAATAATGATGCACGCCAGCGATCTCGCGCGAGATCGAGCCCGGTCCGCGCGGGATCGGCACGCGGCATGTGTTGAGATATTCGGTGAAGGTGCCGGAGACAATGAGCCCCATGCCTTGGCGTTCGTCGTGATTGTGCCACGGCACGACGCCGCCCGGTTCGACGATGATGCGGCGCAGGCGCACGACATGGCCGGCAAACAGTCCGTTCATCTCGGACGCGTTCATCAGTTCTTCGGTGAGGCCAACAGCTTCGGCCGGTCCTTCTGTGACGGCGCCTTCTTGCACTTCGCCTTCGGGACACTCTTCGGGCGCGGCGGCCATCAGCGCGGCCATGGTCGCATCCGGACCGGCGCTTTCAGCGGCGTCTGGCGCGGGTGGTGCTTGCGTGCACGCAGCTAACGCGACAGCCGCGACCGATATCAATAATTTTCGCATGATTTTCTCTCACCTTGCAGTGGTCCCGGGTTAACCGGGACGCCGCGTGCACGCAATTGCAGGCAGCGCAATAAAAAGCGCCGCCGGCGTGTAGCCAGCGGCGCGATAAAGAATGCGAACGAATTCGGTTACGGCGTGGCCGTCGCCGGCTCGCTGCCCCAAACGAGGAAGACCGCCGGTTCGGCGCCGTCATTACGGAAGCCATGGCTGAGCGTGGAATCTTCCAGCGTGACGTTGCCAGGCTGGTGGTCGATCGTATCGACGCAATTATTGCGCGCTTCGGTAATCGCACCGGAAATCAGCATGGCCATGCCTTGTGCTTCGCCATGTTCGTGCCAGCCGATGATGCCGCCCGGCGCCACAGTGACTCGGCGCAGATAGATCGCGCGCTCTCCCAGCGAGGGCACGCTTGCGATGTCGTCAATGGTGACGCCGCTGAATTCACCGAAGCCTTCGCTGCGCGCATCAGCTTGAACGCTGCCTTCCGGGCATGCATTGACGCTGGCTGATTGCAGTGCGGCGAGTGTGTTGTCGCCAGCCGGCGCAGCTTCTTCAGGCGCGGTGGCAGGCGTGCAAGCGGCGATGCCGCAAGCAGCGAGTGCAAATAAAACTGTACGCATAGGATGATCCCCCTGTTGTCTTTGACGATTGTCTAGCAGCGAAACTTTGCGATGCGCCAGCATATAAAATACGCGCGACCAAGTTCGTACGAGTGCTCAGAGCGTATTGTGCATTCTATTTTACGCCAGCCTTGGCCCATGCCTCTTTCGGCCAGCGCCGGTGGGCCCAGAACCATTGTTCAGGCGCTTCGCGGATGCGCGCCTCGATGAATTGATTGACCTTAATGACGCCGTCGAGCACGGCGTTGTCATCGTTTTCCGGCGCGTCGTAGTTGAGCGGCAGCGGTTCGTGCACTGTGATGCGAAAGTTCGTGCCGCCAATACGCCGCCCTGAAATCGGAATTAGCGGGACCTTGAAGCGTAAGGCGAGGCGCGTGGGGCCGTCAGCGGTGAAGCAATCATAGCCGAACAGAGGCGCCGCGACGCCGGCATTGTATTTTTGATCATTCATCAGCGCGACGGCTTTGCCCTTGGCGAGCGCGCGCAACAAACCCATGCCGCCTTGCTTGCCCTTTGCAGCTTGCAGCTCAAGGCCGAATTGGCGGCGCGTATCGACAATGTATTTGTCGATCAACGGATTGTTGGCGGGACGATATGTGAAATAGCAATCGCGATCGGTCTGCGCGACGCAGAGCGAGGTGACTTCCCAATTGGTGAAGTGGCCGCCGAAATATACCGCGCCCTTGCCGAAATAGCGTTCGAGTATGTCCGCGCCGTGATATTCGATCTCGCCGCGACTGTATTTCTCCATGAACTTGTCCATGTGCGCGAACTCGCCGGAGAGGCGGCCAAGTTCGGCGAACGCGCCGCGGCGCACATCCTCGCGCCATTGTTCGCTCTCGTTCGGGAAAGCCATGCGCAGATTGCGCAGCGCCGTGGTCCACGCGCTCGTCATGGGCGCGATCGTCGGCACAAGCGCTGCGCCCCAGCGCGAAGCACGCTCAAGTCCGAGCGCGCGCAATGCGCCGACATAAGTCTGCCAAGCCATCGCTTCGACGCGGAAGCCGAGATTGAGCTCTTTGGGTTTTGCCATGTTTGAAGTTAGGTCATCCGCGATTGGATCGGTGCAAGCAAGGCGTCGAGCGCTGCTTCATCTTGAAAACGCGCCGTCACTGGCAAGACTTCGACGCGCGCGCGCCAAACGGGGTTGAGGCGGGCGGCGTCCTTCTCGGTTGTGATGAGCTTGGCGCCGCGCTCGTCGGCTAGGGTCATTAGGAAAGTGAGGTCGTCTTCACTGTAGGGGTGATGATCGGGATAGGGTGCGGCGTCCTCCAACTCGACGCCAAGCGCGGCGAGCGTGTCGAAGAATTTTTCCGGCCGCGCCAGACCTGCAAAGGCGACGAATTTTCCTCTCGGCGTATCCTGCATGGGGGCGATGCTGGCCCGAAGGATGGGCTTGTCGAAGCTGTCGAGCCAGTCCAGCTCTTCTGCCCCTGCGTCCATGTTGTACAGGAGGATGGCCGCGTCCGCGCGCGCGAGGCCGCTGGCGAGGCGTTCGCGCAACGGCCCGGCGGGAAAGACTTGCCCATTGCCGATGCCGAAAGCCGGGTCGACCACCAGCAAGGATAAGTCTTTCGCCAGAGCGGGGTTTTGGAAGCCGTCGTCCATGATGATAGCGTGCGCGCCGGCATTGGCGGCTGCGAGCGCGCCGGCGAGGCGGTCGCGCGCGATCCAAGCGGGGCCGTCGCTTGCGTGCAGCAACGGTTCGTCGCCGACTTCCAATGCGCTCATGTCGCCGGTTACGCGCAGTGGGCCTGAGATGCGTCCGCCATAGCCGCGCGACAATGTATGCGCACCTGCGCCGAGGCGTGCGCGTATCGCGCGTGCGACTGGCGTTTTGCCTGCGCCGCCGACCGTGAGATTGCCAACGCAAATCACCGGCACCGGTGCGTGGCGCGCCACCGTACTGCGCATGCGATTGGCAGCCGCCCATGCATAAGCCCAGGACACTGGCGTCAGCAACGCGCGGACGAGCGGGGCGGAGTCGCGTCCGCCTGCATCGGCGTTCCAGAATTCAGGCGGTCGCATCGATCCGTCTCGGCGCGCGCGCGACATTCGGCAACCGCACAAGAATTTCTGTGGCGGTCGTGGTCATAGCTTCAGCGCTGGCTTTTACGACCTCGCCCGCCGCGCCGCGCAAGGCCGCGCGTTTGGCGTCATCGCGCCACAAGTCGGCGACGCTAGCGGCCAGTTCAGGTGCGTCGCTCACGCTAAGCGCGCCGCTGGCCGAAAATAAAGCCGTGTAAAGATCTTCGAAGCTTTCGACATGCGGACCTGTGATGATCGCGGCGCCGAGTTTAGCCGGTTCGACGGGATTATGTCCTTTCAGGTGCGGCAGCAGGCTTCCTCCGACAAAGGCGGCCGGCGAAAGCTGGTAGAGCGTGCCGAGTTCGCCGAGCGTATCGGCGACATAAACGGAAGCGTCGCCAATTTTTGCGCCTTGAGAGCGTCGCGGAGCGCCTTGCGCCAGGGCGGCGATGGCTTCACCGCGCTCGGGGTGACGCGGCGCGATGATGAGCAGCGCATCGGGGAATTCGGCGCGTAAACGCGTATGCGCGTCGAGTAAGATTTCGTCTTCGCCCGGATGCGTGGACGCCGCCAGCCAGACAGGCCGCGCGCCGATTTCCGCCGCGAGATTGGCGCGGGCAATATCATCGACATGCAGGGGCGGTGCGGCCAGTTTGAGATTGCCGAGCGTCGTCACCGGTGCGCCACGCAAGTGCGTCAGCGTTTCGCTCGTGCGTGCGTCGGCGGCGGACACCCACGCGAAGGCGCGCAGCAGACGACGGCCGGCAGCGCCCCAGCTGCGCCAGCGCTTGAGGCTCTTTGGGCTCATGCGTGCATTGACGAGCGCTAACGTAAGATGGGCGCGCCGCGCTTGTAAAATGAGATTGGGCCAAAGCTCGCTTTCGACGAAAACACCGATCGCCGGACGCCAGTGCTTCAGAAAGCGACGCACGACGTCGGGACGGTCGAGCGGGGCGTAGATGTGCCGCGTACGCGGCGGCGCGCGGCGCGCAACCAATTCCGCGGATGTGCGTGTCCCGGTGCTCAGAACAAAGGAAAGGTCGCGATCGCTGGCGTGCAGCGCATCGATCAACGCAAGCGCCACGGTGGATTCGCCGACGCTTGCGGCATGCAGCCAAATCAATGTGCCCGGTGGGCGCGATCTTTTGTAACGCGCGAAGCGCTCGCCAAGGCGGGCGGCGTCTTCCTTTCCCGAACGCGCCCGCGCTTGGAACCACAAGCCCGCAAACGGGCCGACGACATCCATCGCGCCACGATAGAGGCTGAGGGCGGGCGAAAAGCTCACGGCGCGGGCTCGGGCTGAGCGGTGGCGCTCTGAGGGGCGGGGGCAGGCGCTATCACATCCACGCCGGCCAGCCGGTCGGCCTCGGCCGCAATGCGGATCATCTCCTGTTCAAGATTGGCGCGAACGGCTTCGATCTCAGCGTCGCTTGCGTCCGGCGCGGGCGGTGCGATCGGATCGCTCCAAATGAGCGTGCCGCGCCCGAACGGCAACGGCAGCACGAAGCGGTCCCAGGAATCGAACACGATGCGGGCGCTGGTCGACCAAGTCACGGCGATCAACGGCACGCCGGCGATTTTGGCGAGTTGCACCGGGCCCTTTTTGACCCGCATGCGCGGCCCGCGGGGCCCGTCTGGCGTCATGCAGATCACGCCGCCTCCCTCCATGTGCCGCGCCATAGCGCGCAACGCCTCGACGCCGCCCTTCTGCTTGGCGCCCTTGGCCGCCGAGCCGCGAATGACTTCCGCGCCGACGGTGCGGGAGGTATGCGCCACGACGCCCCCTTCGCGCGACTGCGAAATCAGCATTTTGGCTTTGGGGATTCCAGGCCCGAAGGCCCACATCTTGTGCACAAGTGTAAAGCGCCCGTGCCAGATGCAGCCGATGAGTGCGCTCTCGCCGCGAAAGAACGGCTCGATGGCGCTGCGGTTGACCTTCTTCCAGCGCGTGGTGACGCCCACCAACAGCAAGTAGAGGCCGATGGTGCGCCCAACAAGAAATTGGAAGATAGGATTGCCGAGCAGCTGTTTGAGCATTGCGATCTAGTGTGGCGAAGCTGAATTCGCCCTGTCATGGAGGGTCGTGGCCGCTTTCGACCCGCCGGAAACGCCCTTATAGGGGGCGCGGCCCGGATCGCGCCAGTGCACAGGGCCCGCACGACAGATCAGAACCGAGGAAATGTCCGATCAAGCCAAGCCGTCCCGCTTCGACCTCGCCACCCCGCAAGGGCGCCGCCGGGCCGAGCACGACCTGACCTGGACCGATCACGGTTTCCTCCGGGCCGCATTCCGCAATTTCCACTGGATCGAGCCGGGGCGCATGGCGCGGGCCAACCAGCCCTCGCCGCGCCAAGTGGCGCGGTATGCGGAGATGGGGTTCAAGACCATCCTCAACCTGCGCGGGCCAGGTAATACCGGCTATTATGCGCTTGAGCGCGAAGCTTGCGAGCGGCATGGCATCGCAATGATCGATGCGAGGATGCATTCGCGCGAGCCACCCAGTCTGACACAAATCCTCAACGCCAAGCAGCTGTTCGAGGAGATCGCCTATCCGGCGCTGATGCATTGCAAATCGGGGGCGGACCGCGCCGGCGTGATGGCGGTGCTCTACAAGCATTTCGCCATGGGCGCGCCGATCGCCGAGGCGGTTGAGCAGCTCCGCCTGAAATATCTGCACGTCCGCCAGGGCAAGACCGGGATGATCGACTTTTTCTTCGCCACCTATCTGGCGGAGACCAAGGAGAGCGGCAAAGCCTTCCTCGATTGGGCCCGCGAGGATTACGATCAGGCCAAGGTGAAGGCCGCCTTCATGAGCGAGTGGTGGGCGAACGTTTTGGTGGACAAAATCCTGCGCCGCGAGTGAGGCGCTAAGGCGCTCGGCTCACACGATCAAGGCGCGCGATGGCTTTCTCATAAAGTTCCAGATCGAGGGCGTTCGCCTCAAGAACGCGCGCGCGCAGCGGTTCGAATTCAGCGCGCAGCGCGTCGTCCTCGCGTTCTCTTTCCGAGGCGCTGTTGAGGTGCACGTTTGCCTTGAGCGTGACGCCGATCGCTTCCTGCGCCCAGGCGATGGACTCGCTCTGGCGTTCGAAAACGTAAAACCAGGGCATGCGGTCCAGAATCTCCGTGGCGCGTTCGCGCGCCGCCGGCGCATCGAGCTCCCAACCGGAATGCGACAGCTGCCTGGCGTGGTGGTTGCGCGTGTAAACGGTGATGCGCGGGTCATCGGAGAGGATAAAATCGCGAAGGCCGCCCTTCTTCGCCACCAGAAGCGGGTAGAGGTTGGGCAGCGTCAGCAGCGCATCGTCGGTCTCATTGCGGCGGAAGAAAAGAAACAGCGAGAAAATGCGGTCGGCCGGCGAGCGAAAATTCGTCATCGGCACATGCTTCACGCGCACGGCGTCGTGCACGTCGCGCCCGAAATGGCCGAAATAAAATTTGTAACCCCGAAACTCGCCGAGCCGCGGCTTATTCTGTTCGTGCAGAAAGACGTCGTGTTCGATGTCGGGGCTATGCTCTTCCGGAGGGAAGAGCGGTGTGAATTGGCTGCGCAGCGAGGTGCCGGCGGCTTTGGGACAGTGGAAGAAAAACAGTCCGTGTTCCCGCCAACTCGTATCCGTCATGATCATGCCGCTCGTTTCAGGCGCCCGGATTGGAAAATTGCAGGCGGCTGAGGCGCGCATAGACGCCGTCATGGCTGACAAGATCCTCGTGCGCGCCGGTTTCGACCACGCGGCCATGATCGAGCACAAGGATACGGTCGGCCTCGCGCACGGTGGAGAGGCGGTGCGCGATCACAAGCACGGTGCGGCCTTGGCTCAGCATTTTCAGCGCGTCCTGCACCCTGGCTTCGCTTTCGGCGTCGAGCGCGCTGGTGGCTTCGTCCAACAACAGGATCGGCGCATTGCGCAGCACGGCGCGCGCCAGCGCGATGCGTTGGCGTTCGCCGCCGGATAGGTTGGCGCCGCGCTCGCCCACGATTGTGTTGTAGCCGTTCGGCAGCGCGGTGATGAAATCGTGCGCCGCTGCCGTGCGCGCCGCTTCGACTATATCGACTTCGCTGGCGCCGGGGCGGCCAAGCGCGATATTGGCGCGGATGGTGTCGTTGAACAGCGCAGCTTCCTGCGCGACCAGCGAGATCGCGCCGCGCACGCTGGCGAGCGTCGCCTCACGCACGTCCTGGCCGTCGATTTTCACCGAGCCGCCGGTGACGTCATAGAGCCGCGGCAACAGGTTGAAGATGGTGGACTTGCCCGCGCCTGAGGAGCCGACCAGCGCAATTGTCTGGCCCGGTTCGGCGGTGAAGCTCACATGTTCCAGCGCGGCGCCTTCGCCATAAGAGAAGCTGACATTTTCGAACGTCACGCGCCCCTGGCTGACCTCAAGCGGTTTGGCGCCGGGCTTGTCTATAATTTCAACCGTTTCATCGAGCAGGCCGAAAATGCGTTCCAGCGCGGCGCGGGCTTCGTTCATCAGCGTGTTGAACTGGCCGATGGCGCGCGCCGATGGCGTCATGGTGGCGAAAGCGGTGGCGATGCCGGTGAGATCGCCGATGGTCATTTGGTCGTTGATGATGCGCCAGCCCGCGATCAGCAGGATGCCGCCAAAGGCGATGCCGCCGATGATCTCCAAGAGCGGAACGGTGATGGCGCGGTTGCGCGCGAGCTTGAATTGCAGTTTGCGGCGTTCGTCGAAGGCCAGGCGTGCGCGCTCGGTTTCGTGCGATTCAAGGCCATAGGTTTTGATGAAGCGCGCCGCGCCGAAGCTTTCGAACAAAACGGCTGAAAGCGTGCTGATCTGCTGTTGCGCGGCGGTGGTGCGTTTGCGCGCGGCGGCGGCGATGGCTTGCAGCGGCCCCCCAGCGAGGGCGAACACGGCGATAACGACCAGCGTCAGCATCCAGTCGAACCACAACATGATGCCGATGGCGCCGACCAAGGTCAGCACGTCGCGGACGGCGGTTTGCCCGCCGCGCACCAGCGCTTCGCTGACGACATTGATGTCGTTGGTGAAGCGGGAGACCAGCTTGCCCGGCTCTTCGCGCGAGAAGCGGGCGAAGTCCGCGGTCAAAAGCTTTCCGAACATCGCGCCTTGAAGGTCGCGCAGAACTTTCAGGGAGATGTCCTGGGACAGCACCGATTGCGCCCACATCGAAAAGGCGCGCGCCGCAGCGAGGGCGACGGCAATGCCGACCCAAAACGTGACGCCGCCCCAATCGGAAGCATCGATGGCGTCGGTGCCGTATTTCAGAATGCCCGCATAGGATACGCCCGTCGCAGCAACCAGAATCAGCACGGGAACGAGAAGCGCTATCTCTTTGGCGTAGCGCGACACGTACTCACGCCAGAGGCGGGCGAACAGGCTGTTGCGCATTAGTGCTCGTGATCGTCCGTTTCCGGGTCGAGCAGCTTGTGGGCGTGGATGATGAAATAGCGCATGCGCGCGTTATCGACCGTCCGCTGCGCGGCGCCTTTCCAGGCGTCATAGGCCGATTTGTAGTTCGGGAAGGCGCCGACGAAATCGATTTTCGATAGGTCGGAGAACTCGCGCGCCTCCACCGATTTCAGTTCGCCGCCGATGACGAGATGGACAAGTTGACGTGTTTCGCTCATGGCGCCTCAGCCTTTCGCGGATCGGTTAGATGCTTGGTCCGCTCGACTAGCAGCGGGTGCAGCGGCGCGCCAGAAGCGATGACGCCCGATACGGTTTGCGGCTCGGGATTGTTGAAGGAAAGGGCGCCGCCCCAGGGATCGCTGACGCGTCCGCCCGCCGCTTCGACGATGGCCGCCCCGCCGGCAATGTCCCATTCGTGCTTGGGGCCGAACAGGAGCGTGGCGTCGGCCATGTCCGCCGCCACCAGAGCCATGCGGTAGGCGATGGATTGGCGCTCAATGTTTTCCATTTTCGGCCAGGGCTGGGGCCAACGCTTCGACGAAAAGCGAAAAGCGGCGGCGACCATGCGCGTGCCGGCGAGCTTGATGCGTTCGCTCGCCTGCGTGGGACGGCCGTTGAGGGATGCGCCTTCGCCAATGGCGCCGGCGAACAATTCGTCGGTCATGGGATTGTAAATGGCCCCGGCCTGGGCGCGGCCATTTTCGACAATCCCGATGGAAATCGTGAATTGCGGGCTTCTGGCGATCATCGCGGCGGTGCCGTCGATCGGGTCGAGCACGAAGACGCGCGTCTTGCCGATGCGGTTTTCCGGCGCGTCGGGTGTTTCTTCCGAGAGCCAGCCATAATCGGGCCGCGCGCCGCGCAAGCGTTCGCCGAGCAGATCGTTCACCGCGAAATCGACATTGGTGACAGGCCCGGCATCGCCCTTGGATTGGACCTCCAAGGGTGCGGCCAGCAGTTCGCGCACAAGCGTGCCCGCATCGCGCGCCGCCTCTGTGATGAGCGAAAGGTCAGACGCCGCCGATTGCAAGATTGTCCACGATCAAGCTGGGGATTTCGAGAGCGCCGCGCCGGTCGAGATCGGCCCCGCAGCGCAGGCGCGCGTAAATATCGAGCAGATTGCCGGCCACGGTCACTTCGCTGACCGGATGCGCGACCTCGCCGTTTTCAAACCAATAGCCGGCCACGCCGACCGACCAATCGGCCGTGTTCATGTTCAGCGACGGCGAGAACATGTCGGTGATGAAGAGGCCCTTGCCGGCTTCGCGCATGAGCCCGGCCAGATCGAGCGCGCCCGGCTTCACGAACATGTTGGACGTGGAGATGCCGGGCGGGCCGCCATGGCCGGCCGACGCATGGCCGTTGGGCTCAAGGCCGAGCTGACGCGCCGCCGATGCATTCAGCAGCCACGTTTTCAGCACGCCGTCTTCGATCAGCGTCATCGGTTTCACCGCGCCGCCTTCGCCATCGAACCAATGGCTCGCCATGCCGCGCTTCACGAACGGATCTTCGCGCACCTCGAAGCCTTCGGGCAGGATGCGCTCGCCAAGCTTGTCCTTAAGAAAGGACACGCCGCGCGCCACGGCCGAGCCGGAAATGGCGCTGAAGATCGGCGAGAGAATGCGCCCGGCCAAACGGTTCTCGAAGATCACCGAAGCTTTCTGGCTGGCGATCTTGCGCGCGCCAAGCCGGCGCGCGGTGCGCTCGCCGGCAATGCGGCCAATGCTTTCAGCGCTGGGCAGATCGGCGAAGTAGCGTTTTGTACGCCATTCGTAATCGCGCTCCATCGCATCGTCTTTTTCGGCGATGGGCTGGGTGCCGAGGCTGTAGCTGGTCGCGCTTTCGGCGCCTTCGAAGCCATCGGAGGTCGCGTAGACGAAACTGGCGAAGTCGCTTGAAGCGCCGCCGCCGCCGGAATTGGCGATGCCGGGTATGGCGAGCGAGGCGTCTTCGCAGGTCTTGGCCAGTTCGAGCAATTGCTGCGGGGTGGGGCGGGCGGAATCGGCCTGCTCCAGATCGGGGCGCGCGCCTGTCGCGGCGTAGCGCTTCTCAAGCAGGCCGCAATATTTGTCTTCCGGGGCGGCGCGGGCCATCGCCACGGTGCGGTCGGCCAGGGCTTTCAGGCCGCTGGCGGAGAGATCGGTGGACGAGGCGGCGGCTTGGCGCTTGCCGATAAAAGCGCGCAACGCGACCGAGCGGCCTTCCTCGCGCTCCATCCCCTCAAGCGCGCCCATACGGACTTCGGCGGAGATGGCCTCGCGCGCGGCGAAGCTGGCCTCGGCGGAATCGGATCCCGCCTTGCGGGCGTAATCGAGCAGCGCGGCAAGGGCGGCGTGGGAATCAGCGTCGAAGGCCATGCTTCTACATGGGCCTTTCGGTCGAACTCGGCAACGCCGCCTGGTGGTATTAGGGGGCCGTCATGCTTAGAGTTGCTGACTCAGGGCCACATAGATGAGCCCGCCGCCGATCAGCAGGTAGGAGAGCATGGTCAGCAGCATGCCCCCGGCGCGGCCGGCATTGAGGGCGCCCAGCGACAAACCGACGGCATGAAAAATTCTGCCGGCGGTCAAAGAAATTCCAGCCGCGTGCAGCAGCCAGATCGGCGTGGCGGGGTCGAACAGGGCCAGGGCGAGGAGCCCAACCAGGGCCGCGGGGACCTGTTCGGCGGCATTGCCGTGAACACGGATGGTCCGGTTCAGACGCTCATTGCCGCCGTCGCCTAACAAGACTTTGTGCTTGTTGCGTCCCATGGCCACTAGAAATGAGAGAACCATCAGCAACAGAATATTCACGCCGCAATAGAGCGCGGCGATCTCGAGCATGTGCATGGGACGTCTCCTCGCGCGGCAAGCCGGCTTTTTGCGGCGCTTCGCTAAATCTGCATTTCAAGGATTTGTTTTGCTTTCGGAAACCGCGCGTTCACCGCGTTGCGTCATAAGTCTTCTCATAGAACGCCTCGAAGGCAACAGGGGTGGGGTTGGGTTTGTTAGACGCTACCATCATCAGCGTCATATGGGCGACGTTCGCGGCGGCCGCAGGCATTAGCTTGACGGTTGCCGCGAAAGCTCTTTGGCGACGCGCGCTTGACGGCTATTTCACTGAACTGGACGCGGGCTACAATATCCTCGCGCCGCAGCTCGACCGTTAAGCAAAAAGCAAGCGACCGCATAAGGCCGCGCCGCTAAGCTGCCCGCCGTGGAGGCGAGGCATGACATTTCGCGCAATCTTTTTCGCTCTGCTGTTGGCCGCCTGCGGCCAAGGCGGGCAAACGCAAGCGCCGGGCGAGCCTGAACAGTCAGACGCATTCGCTCTGCACATCGAAATCGGCCGCTATGGCGTGATGCTCTCCCATGTCGAGGAATTGACCGCGGAGCAGCAAAACGCCGCCGAGCCTCAAGCCGAGGATCCGGCCGAATTGGCGCGTGGCCTGCGCGAGACGGTGTGGGAATATAATTTGATGCGCTCGCAATTGTGCGCCCGCGGTTTGTACATGGCCGTGACGTGCGGGCCCATTTATGCGCCGGTTTGGCTTGCCGATACGGCCGCGCCTTCGCTTGAGGAATTGGAGAGCCGCTCGGCCGCCGTGGGCGAGGAAGTGATGCGGCTATGGGGCGCCGTGTGCGAAGACGCGCGCACGCGCGAGCCCGACGAGCAGCTGCGCATGTATGTGTGTGCGATCGAGTAGCTAGAGCAGCCGCCACACCGCGGCGCGCTTGAGTTCGGAATCTTCCAGCGCGCGGGTGACGGGAATGTCGTAGGCGGCGATCTGTTCGAGCCGGTCGCGCGGCAGATAGGTGCGGCCCGGATCGCCAATCAACACGCGCCTGCCTTGGTCTTGCAACGCCGCAAGCCAATCGAGCACGCGCGGGGCGAGGTCGCGATCATAGAAAAGATCGCCGACGAGAATGACGTCTTGCGCGACGGCCTGACCGACCAGATCGGCGCCCGTGGTTTCGACCGTCACGGCATTGAGCGCCGCGTTGAGCTGTGCCGCGTGCGCGGCGAAGACGTCAATGTCGGCGGCGAGTGCGTGGCGGGCGCCTGCTTGCATCGCGGCGATGCCGACAAGGCCCGAACCGGAGGCGACGTCGAGCACGCTCTGGCCACGAACAATCTCAGGATGATCGAGCACATAGCGCGCAAGCGCTTGCCCGCCCGCCCAAGCAAATGCCCAGAAAGGCGGCGGCAGGCCGATCTGTTCAAGCTGCTCTTCGGTCATCTCCCAAAGCGCGACAGCGTCATCGGCAAGATGCAGGCGCACTTCGGGCACGAAGCTCGCTTCCATGATGCGCGTGTTCTCGCGGATGAAGGCTGGGATGTCGGCGATGGACATTAAAGCTTTGAGGTTTCCGGCGTCTGCGTGTCGGCCACGCGCCACAAATGCCAAGCCGCCGCCGAGCGCCACGGCCCCCAGCGTTCTCCATAGGCGCCGAGTTCTTTGGGGGTGAAGTCGCGCTTGTACAGCTTCTCGGCGCCCTTGCGCACGCCGAGATCGTCGATCGGCAAAACGTCGGGGCGGCCCAGCGTGAAGATGAGATACATCTCCACGGTCCAGCGGCCGACGCCGCGCGCTTGGGCGAGGCGGGCGATGATCTCTTCGTCGGTTAGACGCGCGAGCGCGCGTGCGTGCGGGATAGTGTTGTCGAGCCGCTTGACGGCGACATCCTGAATCGCGGCGATCTTCTGGCGCGAGAGCCCGGCGGTGCGCAGCTTTTCAGGCTTGGCTTTAATGAGGTCTTCCGGATCGGGGTGATCCTTGCCGGGAAACAAAGCCAGCATGCGTCCGTGAATGGTGGCGGCGGCCTTGCCGGAAAGTTGTTGAAACACCACAGCGCGGACCAAGGCGCGATACGGATCTTTTGACTTTTCGAACTTGGCCGGGAATGGCGCATGCATGGGAACGACGCCCGCGAAGCGTTTGCACACCTTGCTCAGATGCAGCTCCGCCGCGCGCATTTTCTAGCCCAGCCACGGGCGCGCGGAGCGCAAGAGCGGTTCAAGCGCGAGCGCAAATAATACCGCCGCGCCAATCCAGGCGTTGAATTTGAATGCCGCGAGCGCGCTTTCGGGATTGTCGGCGTCGAGATTGTCCAGCATGGGCCAGATCATGGTCGCGCCGATCAAGCCGAATATGCCGAGTGTCAGCCAGTGCGCGCTGCCGAGCGCGGAGGCGCCTGCCCATAACAAAAGCGCGGCGATGTAGAAGACGCTTGTCCAAAGACGCCATCGGTTTGCGAACAAACGTGCGGTGGAGCGAACGCCGACAAGCGCATCGTCTTCGCGGTCCTGCAGCGCGTAAATGGTATCGTAGCCGATGGTCCAACAGATGCAGCCGGCATACAGCACGAGTGCGGTTGCCGGTATCGTGTCGCCATAGGCCGCCGCGCCGGCGACGAGCGCGCCCCAGGAAAACACGATGCCGAGCCAAGCCTGCGGCCACCAGGTGATGCGTTTCATCAGCGGATAGAGCGCGACCAGCGGCAGCGCCGCCAGCGCCACAAGCTTCGCGAAGGGCGGAAACACAAGCAACGCAACGAGGCCCGCGAGGCATTGCAGCAGCAGCCAAGTCCAGGCCTTTTTCAAGCTCACCGCGCCGGAAGGCAGCGGCCGCATGCGTGTGCGCGCGACTTGCGCGTCGATATCGCGGTCGAGGATGTCGTTATAGGTGCAGCCCGCGCCGCGCATGGCGATGGCGCCGAGCACGAAGGCGAGTGCGTAGAACGCATCTTGAATGAAAAAGCCATGACCGGTGCGAGTGGCCGCCAGGCCCATCAGGCACGGCAGCAGCAATAATTGCCAGCCGATCGGCCGGTCGAGGCGCGAAAGCTGCGCATACGGCTTCCACGCGCCGGGCAGGCGGTCGGTCCAGTGCGCCCGGAGCGCGTCGGCAGGCTTCGCATCCGTCATGGCGGGGGTCATGCGCGTGCGCCGCGATTTAGGCAAGCGCACGGCCGCAGCATAGGCAAACGTGCGGACGGCGCTGTGGACTTTCAGGGCGAGCGGCGCACAATCGAACAAAATGACGGGAGGAACACAATGCCGCGCAGTCTCGACGACGTCCGGGTCGATGGCCCGGCGCCGGATTATGTGCCGAAAGACCGGCTGGTCAATTTGAGCCGTGCGCTTTCCGGCAGCGCGCCGAACGATCTTGTCGATCCGTATGAGCCCTGGAGCTGGTTAAGCGGGCCGGAAATACCGCGGGTGCTTTTTAGCGTGACCGACCCCGGGATGATGGGCGGCGCCTATGGCGGGCGCGGCGTTTGGGTGGTTACGCACGCGGACGATATCGAGCGCGTCTATACCGATAACGATCTCTTCTCGAACCAAGGCGCCGCCGAGTTCCAAAGGCTGATCGGCGAAAGCTTCCCTTCAATTCCGCTCAGCGTCGATCCGCCCGCGCACACCGCCTATCGGCTTTTTCTGATGCCGCATTTTTCTCCGGCGCGGCTCAACAAGATGATGGATCAGATCCGCGCTGTTGCGATCGAGATGATCGAGGGCTTCGCCGATAAGGGCGAGGTGGATGTCGCCTGGGATTTCGGCCGCGTTTTTCCCGTGCGTATTTTCATGGGGCTGATGAATTTCCCGCCGGCCATGTTCGAGCAATTTCTCGATTGGGAATGGGACATTCTGCACTCGCACGATCAGGCGAAGATGGCGGCGGCCTTGCGCGGCGTGTTGGATTTTTTGCGCGCGTTCATCGCTGAAAAGGAGGCGGCGCCGGATGAAGGGCTGGTGTCGAGCATCGTGCACGGCAAGATCGACGGCAAGCCGCTGAGCGAGGATGAGAAGATCGGCATGGTCTGGTTTCTTTGGCTCGGCGGGCTCGACACGGTCGCGGCGACGATCAGCCAAATGTTTCGCCGCATGGCTTTGCAGCCGGAAATCCAGCGCCAATTGCGCGCGCACCCTGAACTGATCGAAAGCGGCGTCGAGGAATTTTTGCGCACGCAGCCGATCCTGAGTTCTTCGCGGCGTGTGAAAAAGGATTTCGAGTGGGATGGCGTGACGCTGAAAGCCGGTGACGCCGTGCAATGTCTCAATCCGGCGGGCAATTTCGACCCTGAGCGGTTTGACGATCCGCAGGTGTTCGATCCAACGCGCCGGCGCAACAGGCATCACACGTTTGTCGCGGGCGTGCACCGTTGCCTTGGCGCTCCGCTGGCGCGACGCGAATTGTGGATCGTGCTGGAAGAATGGTTCAAGCGCATCCCGGAATTCCGGGTGAAGCCGGGCGCGGACACCACCGTGTTTCCTGGGCTGCTGTCGATCCGCAATTTGCCGCTGGTGTGGGATCCAAGCTAATCCATTCGGATCGCGCAAAAGAAAGAGGCCGGAGCGAACGCTCCGGCCTCTAAGCTTTCTCGCCGGGATCGGCTTAGTAGCGGACCGCGAGTTCGACGCCCCAGGTGGCGGGGTCGTTCCAGGTGCTGCCGATGCCGAAATTATTGTACTGCACTTGGGTCACGTAGCGCTCGTCGGTGACGTTCTCGCCGAACACCGCGATCGTGTAGCGTGCACTGGGATCGGTCCACGCCGCGCGGAGGGACAGAACCGTG
>JAUIJZ010000132.1 GCA_030430715.1 Alphaproteobacteria bacterium | reverse complement strand
CGGCGCCTTGAGCTTTTGGTGCGCCGGATAAAACAATTGCTCCCACGCAAGATTGAAGAAGGCCGTATCCGGCCAGGCGCGCACGTAATCGCGCAGCGTGAGATCGTCAGCCGCGTAAAAGAATGGAGTCAGCACGATGCGCGGCGCTTCACCCGCCAACAGCAACGGCGCATCGGCATAGAATTGGCGCACCTCAAGCGTGACGCCCTCGCGCGCGGCGAGATGCTTCACGGCGGCCACAAAATCGAGTTCGCGGTCGACGTGCTCGATCAGCGCGAGGACCTTCATTGCACCGCGCCTTTCTCCGCGCCGCGCGGCGGCGGCGCCGCTGAGGGCATGCGCGCGAAGGCGCCCGCCGCGCGCCCGGCGACAGCGCTTAGATGCATGGCGGCGCTGAACCAGCCGCGCGAGCTCAAACCGGCGCGCAAGATCCGCCACGCCGCACCGAGGGGGGCCAGCACGATCCGCCCCAGCGCAAGCAGGCGCGCACGCACGGGCGAACGAACCCCTGCCGCCGTGAACACCATCTCGCGCGAACGCGCCATCGAGAATTGCCGGCGGGTTTGGTAATCCAGCGAAACCTTGGACGCAGCAACCTCATGATGAACAGCGAGATCGAGCCCATAATAAACACGCTGATCGGCGTGCGGCGTGCGGGCGCGATAGCGCTCAAGCAATTCGCGATCCTCGCCAAAGCCCATCCGCGCGCCGATCATGCCAAGCTCATTGGCGAAGCCGCCTAGGTTCAATAAGAGCGCGCGGCGGACACCGTAATTTCCGCCGGAAATGCCGGCGCGCAACGTTAAGCCCGAACGCGTCTCGTAGCAGCGCGTTTCAATCGCGGGGTCAAACCATGCCGGCGGCGGCTGTTCAAACGCCGGGAAAACCGGACCGCCGAAGAAGTCAGGATTAAAACGGCGCAGCGCCGCAGCCAGCGCATCGAAATAGCCTTCGCAGAACACCGCATCGTCATCGAGAAACAGCAGGAATTCGCGCTGCGTCTCGCGCACGCCGCGATTGCGGGCAAAGGACAGCCCTTGGCGCTCTTCCTTGACGATGCGCAGCGGCAAGCGCCCCAGATGCCGCGCGGCGGCAGCCTGCGTATCGTCCTTGGAATTGTTGTCGACGACCAAAACGCCAAGGTCGAGGCGCGCGGCGGCCTCCGCCGGAATGCTGGCGAGCGCGGCATCGAGCGCACGCGCGCGATTGTAAGTGCAAACCACAATATCGAGCGACGGCTTGGCTACGGAAACGCCGCTAACCGGCGGCGCATCCAAACGCGCTGCGATCTCATTCAGCGTCGACGCCACTTCGCTCACGTCCACACCCTGCGCGGCGCGGTGCAGCTCGCCGCGTACATGGAATGCAAACGGCGCATCACGCCAAAGAAATTCCTCCCAACGGAGCGCGCGCGTATCCGGCAGGCCGTGTTCGCGGAAACCTTCGCGCGCTGCATAGCCGGAACGCTTCGGCACATAGGCGCGCGTATCCGGCGCTAAAGCCTGCGCAAGGCCAGCATATTGGGGGCGCGTCACCACCGGCGGCTCGAACCCTTCGACTTCGGGCGCGAATACGGGCTGCAACAGGCCGACTTTCGCGCCCGGCCGCGCCGCGATTTCAGCGCGCAGACGATGGCCCGTATCAGGTGAAGCGCCGATCTCACGCCGCTGCTTGATGTCATGCCAAACAGCGCGGTGCGGCGCACGCAACAGCGCGCCCCAAAACCCGGCGCCGCCAATGCGCTCTCGCGCTGCGACGTCGCGCCAAAACGAGGACGCAAATTTCGGCCCCGCCGTCACGACATCCGGCGCAAACAAATCCATGCGCCAGGGCAGCTTCTCAAGATCGATCAGCAAAAAATGCGCGCACGGGAAATCACGCGGTTTCTGATGCCAGCGCGGATTCCACGGCGCGCCGAACAAAGCCAAATCCTGCGCACGCATATGCGCCAGCGTCTCGGCGATCCAATCGCGGCGCACGACATAAAAATCCGGATCGAGGATCAGCGCATAGCGCGTGGCGACGCGCGCCATCGCTTGATTGAGCCCAGCGGCATGATGATACGACCCCGGGCTTTTGGGCTTGCCGGCGCCGAAATGGGCGGCCGCTGCCTCCGGCGTGACGCCCTCGACGATTTCGGCGGCGGGAAAATAATCGCCGATTGCGCCAGGGTTCGCGCCTTCATGGACGCCCTTATTGTCAACGATCAGCCAATGCGGCGCGGCGCCGGGATTTAGCGATTCAATCAGCGTGCGGTTGAGCGCCATCAGCCGCCAATGCAGCGGCGTCAGTACAGTGCAGATGGTGACATCTTGCGCGCCCAACGGACTCTCCGGATTCGGGCCCGTTCTTAGCCGCACATGCTAGGAATGTCTCATCGCCGCGGCGTCGCGGGCGCGCAAATCCGAAAATCTATTCCTCGCGCATGGCGCGGAAGGCGATCCGGTCGATCGGACCGAGCAGATAAGACAGCACAGTGCGCGATCCCGTCTCGATTAGCACTTCCGCCGGCAGGCCGGGGGTGTAGGCGCCTTCCGGCAACCGGCTCGCTTCTTCCGGCGGCACAACCACGCGCGCCTCGAAATAGGCTTCCCCGGTACGTTCGTCGGTGACGGCGTCGCCGGAAATGGATTCGACTTCGCCAACGAGGCGCGGCGCATAGCGCGCACTTACCGCATCGAAGCGCACTGTCGCCCGCGCGCCGGCGCGCACCGTGTCGGCATCCTGCGGCCGGACCCGCGCACGCACGATCAGGCGATCCCGATCCGGCACGATCTGCATCACCGGTTCCCCGGCGCTGATCACGCCGCCAACCGTATTGGCGCTGATCTCCATCACCTGGCCTGAAGTCGGCGCGCGCAACACCGTGCGGTCACGCATGTCCACCGCCGCGTTCAGGCGATGGCCTTCTTCGCTCAATTGGTTTTCGACCGTGCGCAACGCCTCGGCCGCACTTGTGCGAGCATCAATTTCAGTTTGCTGCTGACGCGCGGCCAATTCCATGTCCTGCGCGCGCAGACGCGCCTGCTCGGCCTGCTGCGACGCCACTTGCGCGGCGAGTTCGTCGCGGCGGTTTTCAGTGGCCCAAACCCGCGTGCGCGGAACGAAACCACGCTCAAGCAGCGGATAATAGCCGGCGAGCTCTTCCTCGACGCGCTGCAATTGTTCGCTGGCGGCGCGCTCACGGGCCGCCGCCGCACCGATCTGCGCCTGTATCTGCTGACGCTGCGAACGCACCTGCTGCAAGCGCGCATCGAGTTGCGCCGCGCGCGCGGAAAACGCTTCCTGTTGCGCGGCGAGGATCGGCGCAACTTCCGGGTTTTCGGCCCGATCGGTCAAATCTTCGGAGAATGTCACTTCCGTTTCGCCCGCGGCCTCGGCGCGGCGCACGGCTTGTTCGGCGCGCAGCCCGAGGATGCGCGCGTCAAACACGCCCGCCGTTGCGTCCTCTTGCGTTGCGTCGAGACGCAACAGGATTTGCCCGGCGTTGACGGCCTGACCTTCGCGCACAAGGATTTCACGTACCACGCCGCCGGTCGGATGCTGCACGACCTGCCGCGCCATATCAGGCGCGAGCATGCCCGGCGCCACAGCGCCGCTATGCAGCGGCACGAACGCGGCCAACAAGAATAACACGGCGAACAATCCGCCCGCGATCCAGCGCGTGTGGCGCACCGCATGCCGCGCGGGCGCCGACAAAGCATCGACGAGGCGGTCGCGCGTGCCCGGCTCAGCCGCAGGCTGCCCGTTCAAGCCGCGCAATTGCTCCATAAAGTCTTGTCCGCTCATGGCGCCACCTGCCGTATCGGACCGCTCACCGCGGGCAGAATTTCCTGCGTCGGTCCGAAGCGGCGCACCGCGCCATCGTGCAGCACCAGAATTTTGTCCGCCCCGGCGACGGACGAAAGCTGATGCGCCGCGAACAGAACAACCGCGCCGCGCGCCTTCAGATGCGCCAGCGCGCGTTGCAGCGCAAGCTCGCCGTCACGGTCGAGGTGCGCTTCAGGCTCATCGAGACAGACAAACACCGGGTCACCATAAAGCGCGCGCGCCAGCGCGATGCGCCGGCGCTGCCCAGAGGAGAGCATAGCGCCGGCTTCGCCCGCATCCGTGTTCAAGCCATTCGGCAGCTTCTTGATCACGTCTGCGACGCCCGACGTTTCAATCGCGGCCTTCAGCTTGTTGGGAACATCATCGCCTACCTCGAAGCGAGAAATGTTTTGCGCAATCGTGCCCGGCCACAATTCCGCGTTTTGCGGCAGGAAACCGAGATAGCGGCCGACCTCGTCGCGGTTGGCTTCCAGCAGCGGCACCCCGTCGAGCCGCACGCTGCCCGCCACGTAAGGCCAAACGCCGAGCGCACTGCGCAGGAAGGTCGACTTGCCCGCACCCGTCGGCCCGATCACGGCGATAATCTCGCCCGGCTCGGCCCTGAGCGAAATGCCGCGCAGAATGGGTTGCTCTTCGGGAGAGCGCGCAAACAGGGCGTCAATGGTCAGCTTGCCAGCGGGCTTGAGATACTGGCCTGGCGGCGCCTGCTCGGACGCGTCGAGCAATGCGCTCAAACGCTGAGCGGCCAGCCGCGCCTGCGCAAGCTGACGCCAACTGCCCAAGAGCTGATCGACCGGCGCAAGCAAACGCGCCAGCAAAATGGACGATGCAATGATGGCGCCCGGCGATACCTCGCCGCGCAGGGCAAAGCCCGCTGCAATGGCGATCACCAGGATCTGCGCCCCGACGCGCATGCCGCGCGCGGTCGCGTTCAGACCACCAGCGCGCGCCGCCGCCCGCGCCTGCTCTAAAATGGCGTCGCGGCTCTTGCCGGCCCAGCGCGCTTGCGCCCGATCGTAAAAGCCCATCGCCGCAGCCGCTTCCGCGCCGCGCAATTGGCTCTCGGCAAGATTGGAGGCGCTGACATGCGCTTGCGCCGAGCCGCGCATGGCGTCGCCAATGCCCCATTGCGTCAGGGCCGCGACCAGGGCGAGGACGGCGATGGCCCCCAAGGCGAACACGCCCACCCAGGTATGGATCAAAAACAGGATGGTCAGAAAAAGCGGCGCGAACAGCGCATCGAGCGCCGCGCCCGGCGCCGGACTGGCAAGAAAGCCACGCACTGTCTCCAAATCGTCAAAACCGATGCCGCGCCGCCCCTGCGCCCCAGCCAGCGAACGCGCATGACTGGCGCGATAGACGTGCGGCTCAAGATCAACGTAGAAGCCCGCGCCAACGCGCAGGAACACGACGCTGCGCACATGCTCGAAACTAGATCCTATCGCGACCGCTAGTAACGCGATGAATGTAAGCGCGACCAAGGTCGCCCAGTTTCCAGTGGTCAGAACGCGGTCATAGACTTGCGTAAAGAACAAAGGCGAGGCCAACGCCATGAGGTTGACCACGGCTGAATACAGCGCGCCCTGCCGCACCAAACGCATAAGCGCGCCCCGGTCGACATAGGCGGAAAGCCCCTTCTTCTGCTTTCGTGAAGTGTCGCCCGCCATGTCGCCCCAGCTCGTCGTCCCGCGCCAGCCTAGCGCTTATGCTTCATCGGCAAACGGCAAACACCCAAAAATGACAGAAACGGCGCGCGCTGTTCCCGGCACAGAGAAGAGTTGACCTCTTTGCGGCCCCAAGCTCTATACCATCTTAGGTGGAAGACGAAGAGGGTAGCACATTGTCCGTGGCGTTTTAGGATTTCCGCTAACAGCGGCAAACGCGGACGACTTCGTCTATCGGGGGACATATGACACTCGTCGATTTTCTTGATGGGTTCCGCTTTGATGGCAATGCCCAAGGCACGTTCGACAACTTCCTTAGATACGTTACTCCCGCTTCCAATTATGCGGTTTACTCCGCAAGCTCCACGGGCTGGATCGCGCAAGTCAACTTTGGCTCTGGCAACAGTCTTGTTGGCTATATCGGCTTCTTTCCTCCCTCAGGCGGAAGCCTGACCCCATCCGCCGGAAAACTACCGTGGAATGGCGTCATCGACACGGTTGTCGTGTACAATTCAAACGGCGAGCCCGTCGCCGGCTTCACCGGACTCGCAAGCCTCGGCTACTCAGCCGCACAGATCATAGCGACCCCCTCATTGCTGACCGCAGGCGACGACGATTTTCTAGGTTCGGCATTCGCTGACAGGTTCGCCTCAGGCATTGGCGACGATTATCTCGATGGCGGCGCCGGCAATGATGAATTGCTCGGCGAAGCTGGCGACGACTGGCTATTCGGAAACACCGGCAACGACATACTCTATGGCGGCGACGGCGTAGACATTCTTGAAGGCGGCGACGGCGCCAACACCATGCGCGGGGGCGCAGGCGACGATCTTTATCTCAGCACCTCGGCCTCCGACACGATCATCGAGAACCCCAATGAAGGTCTCGACGGCATTGCCTTCGATTACGGCTCCCTGTTCAGCCTGCCCGACAATGTCGAGGTCGCAATTTATGCTGGCGTGGGCCCAATCGAGATTGTCGGCAACGGCATCGATAATGCGCTGTTTGGCGGCGATCTCGCCGACACGCTGCACGGGCAGGCCGGCGCCGATGAACTTTACGGAGGACTTGGCGACGACACTTTGTTCGGCGGCGCGGGCGGCGATCTGCTCGCGGGCGGCGATGGGACCGACACAATTGTCTACAATCGCGGCACGGCTGGCGTCGAAGTTAATCTCGCACTCAATCGCGGCCGCGGCGGCGAGGCCGAAGGCGATGCCTTCGACAGCATCGAAGACATTGTCGGCTCTAATTTTGGCGATCAGCTCACGGGCAGCGCGACGAACAATTTCATCTTCGGCGTCGATGGCGATGACCGGCTCTGGGGCGATGCGGGCGACGACATCCTGATCGGCGGCGCGGGCGCGGACATTCTCACCGGCGGCGCGGGCGTCGATGCGACCTCGTACCACAATTCCTCGTCCGGCGTGCGCATCGTCCTGTTCCAGCATATCGGCCGCTATGGCGAAGCCGAAGGCGACCAATTCGGCTCGATCGAAAACATCATCGGCAGCCCGTTCCAAGATGAGATCTTCGGCGACAACGCCAACAATGAATTGTACGGCCAGGAAGACGTGGACGTGCTTGAGGGCGATGCTGGCGACGATTATCTCGATGGCGGCGCAGGCCATGACAAAATCTACGGCCAGGATGGCAACGACACGCTCTATGGCGGCGAAGGTCAGGACCGCCTGTTCGGCGGCGGCGGCGCGGATACATTCTA
>JAUIJZ010000131.1 GCA_030430715.1 Alphaproteobacteria bacterium | reverse complement strand
CCGAAGACTTTCCGGCTCAAAGTCTGCAGTTTGTCTAGCCTCTGGCGTCGTCATGCTCCTGCCACCACATCCTTCACTGAAGGTAGACGCGGACTGGCACCTCGGTCAGTGTGCTCTCGGAGTTTGGTCCTGCTTTGGCCGCTTATCTCGGAGGCTCCCCTGCACCCTTGCAAGCACGTACGCTGGAAGAATTGATCGCGTTCAACGAAAGGGAGACGGGGCGCGAATTTGCATTATTCGGCCAGGAAATTTTTCATGCCGCTCTTGCTGCGCCATCTCTTGATGATCCTGCTTACATCAATGCGCGTGAACGTCTGCTCACGGCAACGCGGGCAGACGGCATCGACAATTTTTTGCAAGCGCACGATGTTGCAATACTGGTTTCGCCATCCGAGCCCCCTGCGTTTTTAATCGACGCAATTCACGGCGATTCCTATCCCGGAGGTGTTGGCATTGGCTGGATGGCAGCAATTGCCGGCTATCCGCACCTGACGGTGCCGATGGGAAATGTCCACGGGCTGCCAGTCGGATTGTCCTTCATCTCGACCGCCGGCGAGGACGCGCGCGTGCTCGCCGCAGGATACGCTTATGAAGTCCGGCGCGGAGAACTTCCCGCGCCGCTTTTGCTGAACACGGCGGCGGACGTTCCTGCGATTGGCGCCGCGCTCGCGCCGCCTTAACGGCGCGCCTCGGCAGAACGCTCCCGCGCGGCGCGGAATGGCGCATCTTCATACCAAGCTGGCCAGCCTTCCATGTCGGCAATACGCCGTCCCGTGGCGTAGAGCGCCTCAAGGTCTAGGACGACGCCGGACCAATCCCAATCCGCCGATGTTTCGTCAGACGGCTTGTGATAATGGTTGGCGACATAATCGGCCTTACGTTCCGCGACGTAGTCAGCTCCGTATTCAACATGCGTTGAGCCTGGATGAACGTAGAGCGCGGGTACGCCTTCCTTGATAAAAGCGAAGTGATCCGAGCGGAAATACATACCTTGCTCGGGATTGGCGTAGGCGCTTATCCGGCGCCCTTGAGCCGCAATTTCCTCACCTAGGATGTCTTCAAGCTCCGAGGACCCGATGCCGACCACGGCAATGTCTTCCAAGGCGCCGAGCGGAAGCACCAAGTCCATGTTGATCACAGCGGCGGTCGTTTCGAGTGGTGCAATGGGTTCGGCCGCATAATGATAGGCGCCGAGCAGCCCCTGCTCTTCCGCGCCAGTGGCTAGGAAGATGACTGACCGCGCCGGCGGTGCATCTGCCGCCATGCGGTGCGCGATCTCCAGCAGACCTGCGACGCCTGCAGCATTGTCGGCAGCACCATTGTAGATCTCATCGCCATCGATGGCGGGGCCGCGCCCAAGATGATCCCAGTGCGCGGTATAAATCACTGTTTCGTCCGGACGCTCCGATCCGCGTATGATGCCCGCTACATTGCGCGAAGCCGATTGTGAGATTGTATTTTCGACACGAAGCGAAGCACGCAGGTCCATGGGAACGGGCGAGAATCCGTGCTGTGAGGCGCGGTCTCGCAATTGCTCATAGTTTAGACCGCCCATAAGGAAGATACGGTCCGCCGTATCACGCGTGACCCAGCCCTCGATAGCGACGCGTGACGCATTAGCGTCGGGGCGAAGAAGATCGAATTGCGGTCCGGTCCAACTATTGACGACCACATCCCAAGGATAAGCCGCAGGCGCCGTCTCATGAACGATAATGGCGCCAGCTGCGCCTTGCCGCGCAGCTTCTTCGTATTTGTAGGTCCAGCGTCCATAATAGGTCATTGCCCGGCCGCCGAAGAGTTCGGCATCTTCAGTCGCGAAACCCGGATCGTTGACGAGGATAATTGCGGTTTTTCCCTCCATGTCGATTCCGGCATAGTCGTTCCAGCCGTATTCTGGCGCGACGATCCCGTAACCCACGAACACCAATTCGCTCTCGGCGATTTCCGATGTTTCAACGACACGTGTCGTCCATGCCATCATCTCGTCGGCATAAGCGAACGTTTCGCGTCCTTGCGCGCCCGCGATGGTAAGCACCGCATCCGGCGCAGCCGTGATGGATACGAGTGGAAAGTCCTGCGTGTAAGCGCCGTCAAATGCTGGCGCGATTTCCATTTCCTCAAAGGCGTTGACCAAATAGTCGACCGTCAAATCCGCTTCGGGCCCCGATGGCGGCCGCCCGCCGAAAGCATCTGAAGCGAGCATTTGCGTGGTTGCGGCTAAATCTTCGGCGCGAATGGCGGACGCACGTGGTCCCGCTTCAATGGCGCCGCCGCGGTATCCCTGGCACGCGGGAAGAAGCAGCGTCGCTGCGCCAACAAGCGTAAGGAACAGTGAGCGCACTGTGCGTGCTGGGGATCGGGTTTTTGGCTGGCGCATAGTGCTGTTTTATCCGCACGCGCCCGTGAGGTCCAATAAACGGATCGAATAAGGCGACCTAGGGCCTGACTCACGCAGCCAAGTCGGGCATGCTGCAAGCATGCAGCCGACGGTTCAATCCGCTGTAGCCGTTGCCACGGCGATCACGGCGTCCATTCTTGGCGCGGTCTATCTCTACACGAGACCACCGGAGGCGATTGTCGAGTTGCCCGCCAAGCCGGGCGCGCCTCTTATGCTGAATATTCCAGAAGAAATTTGTGACGCTGACTGTCTTGCAGACTACGAACGCGAGCGAGGGCTGACTCCTATGCGCGAACCAGATCGCCCCGAAACTTTCCAGAGCATTCCGCCCAGCACGCCGCTTGTTCCGCTTTGATCAATTCTGGTGGGTTTAGGCAGGGTGATCAGTTACAACTTGGCGTTTGCGATGTCAGTTGAACGCAGTCCGCTCGGATTTTGACAGGCATAGTCATCGCTTGGGCCGCTCGTGTGCGCAAAAAGTCCGCGCAAACTAGGGCGAACATGAACGAACGAAGGCTGTGGCGGAGGGAGTGGGATTCGAACCCACGGTGGGCTTGCACCCACGCCGGTTTTCAAGACCGGATGCGCGCGAACCGCTTTCCGCAATATAATCAATCGCATCAACCTGAAAAACCGACGCCCCTGTGCCGGGTTTTGTGCCGGGCGCGGTCGTTTCGGTCTCCGCGCATTTAGCCCTTGACGGCGCGTCTAGGTAATCCTATACATAGTGCGACAGGAGGCCAAGATGGCAACGAAGAAGCAAATCGCGGAAGTCAAAGCGGAATGCGACAAGCTGTTCGCCGAGTTGACGCAGTATGTTGGTCCGAAGAAGGCCGACCATTTTCTTTCGATGGCCGAACGCTGCATCGAGTGCAACTTTGGTTACAAGCGCGACGGGTTTGCGTGGTTCAAGATGCTGCGCGGCGACCTGGAAGACCATCTGACCAGCCCGCAATACAAGACGCTATATCAAATCTCGCCGGAAACGGAGCAATGGGGCGGCTTTCTAAGCCACGACGTTTCCCACGTTCCCGGCCCCAGCCTGCGCGACGATCCCGATTGGGGCCGTCGCTGATGACCAGCGACGCCCAGCGCCGGGCCAACGCCAAACAAGACGCCGCCCGCAGAGGAAAGCGGGCGGCGGTTTGGTTTGAGGAAGCCGACCTGCAAAAGCTCGATCGGCTAAAAAGGATCTGGGGCCTTCCCTCTCGGATCGCGGTCATTCGCTCGCTTATGGCGCGCGTCAGTCGATCCTCTTAGGTTGAGACCGTGGGTTAAACACGGCGCCAATGCCCACTGAACCAGTCATCTGCTTCCCTGGGCTTTATCAGGCCACGCGCGCGTAATGCATTAATCGCTTTTTTCGTCGCGTGAATTAGCATGCCATCGTAATCGCTTTCTGGCCGCAAATAGCCACCGCGAACCAGTTCACCAGCGGCAGCGATGTTTTCCTCACTCACATAGCGACCATCGGACGTCGCGACATCCGTGAGGAGGCTAATGTGTTCGTCTTGAAGCTCCACGGTGCAATCTCCAGTCAGCGGCGACAATATGGTGCCCAGTGTAGGAATCGAACCCACGTCTTCCCGTTACGAAGGGGTTGCTCTGCCATTGAGCTAAAAGGGCGAAATGGCGGATGCGGAAGGGATCGAACCTTCGACTCCTTGCGGAGCTACGGGTTAGCAACCCGCTGCCTTGCCACTCGGCCACGCATCCGAAATGGCGGAGGGTGAAGGAGTCGAACCCTTAACCGTTAGGTTAGCCTAGTTTTCGAGACTAGTTGCCCACCACCGAGCGCCACCCTCCGCAAGCACGGAGGAGCGCTCCGCGCGTCATGTTCGCGTAGAGTGACTTGATGAGGTGGTACGCACGAAATTCATGCGCGAAGCATATACCTGATTTGCGCTGTGCGTGGAAGCTGCATGTTGCACGCAGCTAACCTTCCCCGAGCGAGACCATGTTGTCAGCACCGGCAAAATGGTGTCGCGGGCCGGGCGCTACTCCGGCAATGGCGAACCCTAGGACTAAGGCCGTGATCCCTAGGACACTGCGCTTCCGCTTCAGCGCCGCCGCGACCAAATCACTATAGCAAACGCGCCGCCCCGGTGACAGAGCGGCGCGTCAGGCTCCCCGGCAGCGGAGTGGACGCCCCGTAGCGGGAGAGTCCAGAATCGCGCGCAGATAGTTAATCGCGCTTTAAGAAAAGCGGCGGACATTGCGATCTATGACCCTCGCACTAGAGGCATACGAGACGCCGGAAACCAATGAGTGGCCGCGCGGCTGGGCGCGTGTCGTGCTCGGCACGCTGATCGCTATGGGCTTTCTAGGCTGGACGTTCGCGCCGAACGCCTCCCCTTGGCTCAAGCTCGGCATGTGCGCGGTCACAGTGGTCATTGAAGGCTGGGGTTTCATCGCGGCCATTCAATGGTCCCGCGCGCTTCAGCGTGAGCGCGTGGCCGGCCCACTGCTCTATTGGGCCGCTGGGATTGTGGGCTGCGCGGCCTGGACCATATTCTCCATCTATCACGCGCTAGGGCTCATTGTGGGCAACGCGGCCGAAGCCGATATGGGCGCGCTCGCGAGCCCGGCCTATGTGGCCTTCACCTATTTGGCCCTCTCCCTTCCGTTCCATGAATGGGCCATTGATCGCGTAGAGCGTGCGCCGAAAAAGCGGCCCAAGATCAAAGCTAACGAGTCCGAAAGCTCAGAGCCTAAGCCCAAAAGCTCACGGGGCCATTTGCGGTCCATTGCAGGCGGGCTCACTGGCTCAATGGCCCTCGTCGCGGGCTCAGGCTCACAGGCTCATGAGCCGGCCCATTACCCGGTCCATGAGCCGCGCGAGCCCAAGCCCATGAGCCAAAGAATGAGCCGGGCTCAGATCCGCAATCTGGCCGATCCGAGCCGGGCTCAGGCCAAGCTTTTGCTCCAGCAGGGCCAAGGCCCGGCAGAGGTTCACAGGTCCACTGGCGTCCCGCTTTCAACGCTCAAACGATGGGCCAAGGAGGCCGCATGATCCGCGATATCGTTACGACAGTGAGCCTGCTCGCGCTCGCGTGTTGCGCCCCGGCTAATGATCCTCCGTCAGCAGCCTGTGAGCTAGCGACGGCCCCGGACACCAAGCCGGATGATATGAGCGATTCATCCTTTCGGTTCCGCATCGCAGCCGCTTGCATCGACCGCGCGGCACTTACAATGCGAGACCACTCTGCTGGAGAGCGCTTCCTCTCTACTGAGATTGTCGCAGCGTGCGCGGCGGAAATCAGAGACCATCTTGCTGCAGATAGCGGCGATGCCCGCGTGATCGAGGCGCACATTCCATATAGCGGCCAAACCTGGCAGTTGCACGCTGTTGAGCGCCTAAAGACGTTGCGCCAAGGTGTTTGCCGTCGGCATTTTTCCGAAACAGAAGCCGCCGCTTGACCACCAGCGACGGCGGGGGGCGGCTCAGCGCTGAGCCTCCGCATTATTCCTATCGATCAGATCGTTCATCTCAGAGAGGCGCTCGCACATGATGGCGGATGTTCCGGCTTGGTCTATGTCGCGCTGCATCCAGAATGAGCGCTCACGGATTTGAGCTTCGCGCGCGGCTGGATCAGCGGCCGGCGCCGGAAGCTGCTCAGGCGCGATCGGGTGGAGGCTCACGCACCATTGGAGATCCTCGCGCAGGGGGATCATCATCGCCCGCGTCTGGACCTGGGTGTGTCCGCACGCGCTCGTAAGCCAGAGCATAGGCAGCGTAGAGCCGATCAAAATCTTCCTGAGCAACGGCATCCTCTATGTCCTGTTTTCCCTGCGCAACGACCGTTTCGATCACGCGCTCGCGCCTTTGGGTTTCGTCTCCACGCGCGCCAGCATAGACGGCAACGTCGCGCTCAGCCTCTTTGTGTTCGGTCTCGCTCTCCGCGATCTCAGCGCGCAAATCATCTGCGCTTTGGCCGATGCCGAAAGGGAGCGAGCAGCCTTTGAGCGCGCCGCCGAATACGATCAGAAGCGCGATCACAAGAAGCGGCCACTTAATCATCCAGAGGAAGTCCCAGACGCGCTGAACCTTCTCTCCGAACTCAGCCAGGCTCGCGCGCTGTATAGGAATTTTCGGCGTCAGTGGGCGAACTTGAGGGGCGCGCGACGTGCGCGCATGAACCCATTCGCGCCAAGGCTCAGGCGCGTGCGCGCAAGCGATAAACCCAAGCAGGAAGCCAAGAGCCGCCCAGATCATCTTAAGCTCACAGGCCCGCCCACATAGGCGGAGAGAACCATGAGCAGAACCCCAAGCGCAACGATGAAGCCTAAGACCGCCATGCCGGCGCCAAGGGAGCCGAGAGCGCGCTTCATGCCGCCAACCTCCACTTACGACCGCACTTGATCTCGCTCACGTAGCTCTGCTGGATGCCATATTTTTTTGCGATAACCCGTTGTGGCTCTCGGCCGGCAATTGCAGCTTCGCGAATTTCGCGGACTTGTTTTGCGGTTAGTTTTGCAAAAGCGTGCCGTTCGCCGAAATAAAGGGTCCCGTGTTCGATTTGATCCAGTTTATTCGCCTTACGGGTTTTCCACGACAAGTGCCTCGGATTAACGCAGGAATGTTGGCCGCAAGAATGCGCCGCATCGTAACGAAACCCATCATCCGGCGGTTCACCGTTGGCTAGCTGACAAACATATCTGTGGCCGAACATGCCGCTCACGAATATGGGGTATGGGTAGCGCTTTCCCACCGCGAATGGCCACAACAGGCATTCATCTGAATCATGGGCAAGAGCAACCGTCTTCACAAACGCCTCTTTGATTGCGCGCGGAGTTCCTCGTCGCGGCATCAGCTAATCGCCGCCTGATTGACGAGCCCGCCAGAGGGAGAAGGCGAAGGCACAT
>JAUIJZ010000130.1 GCA_030430715.1 Alphaproteobacteria bacterium | reverse complement strand
ACACACGGCTTGGTTGCCCACGGCGAATTCGCACCGCTTCTTTGATCGGGCGGCACATCGGCCACCTGCACCACGGGGAATTGTTGCATGAAGGCGTCTACCGGCTCCCGCTCAGGGTAAGCGCGCAATCCATCCGGCCCGATGCGGTCGAACATGCGCCCGAGCGGCAATGTCGCAGCGCTGCCGGTGAGGTATTCGAAGTAGCCGTTCTTTGGGCCGACATCGCTCAAATAGAGGAAAGCCTTGAGCAAGCGGCGATCATTGTAATCACGGTGCCAAAGCTGCGAGTAGCCCCGGCTGCTGCTGGGCATTTGCCGCGTATGCCAAAACGAGCTGCCGACAAAGCGCGGCGTCATATTCATATAGGCTGCGGAGATCGCAGCAAAAACCGGTGCGGCCAGAAAGTCCGAAACAGGATCGTTCGCCGCGAATGTATGCGCCTTATGTACAGTATCGAGATAGACTTCCTTGCCTTTGAGCGGCTTCTTGCTCTTGTCGCGTGCGGCTTGGAGATCCGCGTGGCGCGCATCGAAAAATTCCCTGAGCGCATCGAACATCGATTGCTCGAAGAATTCCGAAAAATGCGCGACGGCAAAACCGTGCATGCGCATCTCGCTGGCGACGCGTTGCGCCGCCTCGCCTAAAGTCGGCGTCTGGAATTTTGCCAGCGTGCGGATGAAGTCGCGATTGGCGACCTTGAAAAAGAATTCGTTGTTGGTCAGCCGCCCGTACAGGTTCGCCAGCTTAGGCGGGATGTGCTGACGATTGGCGATCTGGGGAAACGCCCGGATGCTTACACTCGTGCTATCGGCCGCGGCAGCCATCTTGTTCAGCTCGCCGTCTTCGCCATGACGGCCGGCTGCGGAGCCGCAATCACAGGCGCCGTCGTCGTCTGCGCCCAACCGAACGCGTCGCTCACCTCAGACGGCTTGAGCATGAGGTCGCCGCCCAATTCACGCCAGCCCCAATCGGCGCGCGCCACGGCCTTCTCAGGCTCAACGAAGAAGAACGGAAACGCCGCGCGCATCGCCGCTTCGCCGCAAACTTCGACCTGCGGGTCGCGCAATTCCGGAAACATCTTCACGGCATGACAGCCCGCCGCAAGCTTGGTGGGAAATTCCGCATACGGCCCGTAAATCGAAACTTTCGCGCCCGCCGCTGCAGCATAAGCGATGTGCGAGCCGTAGCCGTTGGTCGTGACGTATTCGAAGCGCGAGAGCATGCGCTTGAGACGCCAAAGCGTATCGCCTTCACCCTGGTCGGCGCCGACAATGACTTTGATGCCGCGCTTCTCAAAGGAAGAGCGCCATTCATTGCGCGCGTAATCATCGGCGTTCAAGCAGACCACCACCTCGCTGAACAACGAGGACTTAGCCTTGATCATCTCAGCCAATTGCTCGGCGACAGGATCAGCCGGACCGTGCGTGCGGTGGCTGTGCGGCGGCATCACCAGCAACGAGCCCGGCACGCGCGGCAGATCGCCCTCAGGCAGATAGCAGAACGGTAAGCCAATGGCGCGCACATGCTCATAGCCCTGCCCGCGGAGATAATCTTCCTGATCCTTGCGCGCCACCCATTGCATGACTTCGCGCTTTTCCTGCTCGATCTGCGCGAGATAGTCGTAATCGGCGCCCTGACCTTCCTTCTTGTGAAGCGCGATGAAGGCCGGATGCACATTATGGAATTCCGGGATCCAGCCATGCATCCAATAGCCGGGGATGTCGTGCGTTTCGTCTTCGGTGTTGGCGTAACGGCGCATGATGCCCAACGCGCCATAGGCCCGCGAGATATGCTTGCGGCGGCGCGTGTTGCGCTTCTGCGTCAGATGCCGCGCGCTCGGCTCAACCGTGGTTTCGCAATACTCAGCCAAACGGCTTGAATACGTACTGAGACGCTGATCGTCCCATTTGACGACTGTCTGGAGAAGACGCTCGCGATCTGCCTCATCGAAGGGCTGCTTCGCCGCCGCGCTCAGCGTGCGGGCGCTCTCGATGAAGTCGCCCTCGTCCTGACACCAGATCAGCGTCTTGGAGCGCGACAATCCCTGGAAATGCGTCATCTTGGACGATAAGCCCGGATGGTAAGCGTGCTTGTCGTCACCGAAAGCCACAGCCATCGTCGGCCGCTTCATGATGATGGACTCAACCAGCAACGTCGACATGGGCGACATCACAGCATCTACGCTGGAAAGCAGCCTCGCGAGGTAGGGCATGTCGTACATCGGCGCCGTCTTCAGATAGCCCTTGGCGGCCTTGGAGCGCCGATAGCGTTCGACCATGTCGGGGTCGAACACGATGTTGTCCCACGTACGCTCAAAAAAGTTGTCCTCGTCCGTGCGGTCGGCGCGCCAGGGGTGCGGCCGGTAGACGACCTTCACACGGCCGAATTTTCCGGCCGAAATCGCTGCGTCCAACCGCGCCAGCACGGATGTTTCGTCGAATTGCCGGAATGAGCCGCCAAACAGAATCACCGTTTCGTCTTCGCTTGCCCCCAATTGCTTGCGGAACGCGGCGCGCTCCTCCGGCGGCACTTGGCGCAGCGCTTCATAATGCGGCGCGCCGAGACTGTGGCTGCACGATTTGGAAACGCCCTGAATCGTTTTGGCGTGATCCTGAGATTGCGGCCCCCAAGCCCCAAGGAATTGGGGCTTGTGATGGATCAGACCCTTGCTCGAGAGATTGTCCCAGCCGCTCTGTAACAGCAGCACAGAATGCCGATAGGCCTGCGCCGCCAGCAACAAATCGTTGCAATATTCGTCGAGCAACGAGGTCGGCTGAATGCAGAAAACCGGGTTGATCCGGTCGAGCAGTTCGGCAAGCGGTTCGAACGGCGTCAGCTCTTGCAGCAATGCATCGGCCTCGCGCTGCTTGGCCTGACGCTCCGACGTGGCGTCGCTGTCGAACGCGCTCGTCATCGCCGCGTGCGCCTTGCGTGAGAAGCGCCCCCAACGGCGGCGCACATACGGCACCCGTTCCATCACCGGCGCGGCGTAACGCGTATTCCAATCCCACACTCTGCGAGTCAGACGCTGTTTGAAGCTGGTCTTTATCGATTGGTGGCGCAGCGCAAAGGATTGAGAGAGATGCGCGTTGGCGTAGCAAGACGCTTCAAACAGACGGACCCATTTCTTGAAACGATCCGACGGAATATCGAGACGATGGCTATTTTCTTCGGTGACGACGCCCGGCGCCGCGGACAGCATGGCCTCCGCATCGCGCGACTGGAACACATATTCGAGATGATAGCGCGCGCCGATATCGGCAAAGGCGCCCGACAGAACAAATCGCTGCAACTCGATCGTGTTCGGCAAGAACACAAGGACAGTTGGGCGCTGCACGAAGCTGCCCAATGCGGCCGCGCTCTGATCGTACACCCGCAACACCCCTGAATTATCCTCCGGCACCCCTCGGCCGCCGAACCCCGCAAGCTCAAACACTCAACGCATGCTTGAGCTTTATTGGCCCTAATCGACCCACTCACCCCCGTCAACCAGACGCGGCGCCGTCACTCCGAGGCGGCCCAATATGACAGGACCTGTCATATTGCGTATGCCGCCAACCGCATCACTTGCACACGGGCGTCAGCGCCATCTAATCCACAGCGCGCGAAAGCGTTGGTCAACAATCCGCGAGGCATCCTTGGTTCTTTTAAGCGTCCAGATATCAGTCGGCGAATCGGATGCGATCGCCATGGGCATGCTGCGGTTGGACACATCCGACGGCGGCCGCGCGCCGCGCCGTTACCGCTTGGCGCGGCACATCGCTCCATAACTATCCCTTGCGCAACAATTTCATCCCGCTGGATTGGCCTCCCCCCTGGCTGAAGGCGGCGCGTTTGCCGAGACACGAATCGCACTTGGCGATGAGCCATCCCACTGGCGGATCAGCTTTGCCGGCGAGGGCGCGCCGCTCGATTCTTTGCCGCCCACGCCGGACCTAAGCCGCATCGGCGCGATCGAGATTATCTTCCGCGACTTCGCCGCACCGCCGACCGGCAAGTTCAAGATCAAGGAACTCGCTGTGCGGCGCACCCGCGCCTAAAGACTGGGACCTAGCGTCTCAGAGGGCGGCGCAAGCGCACCCGCGAGTTGACGCGCCGCCCCCGCCCCACTAACCGAAAACGCGGCAGGGAGCGCAGTAAATGACCGAAGTCGTATGGTATAAGCGCAATCCATTTTTTAAGTCGATCTACAAGGCTCAAAAGCAGTGGCGGCGTAAAATTTGGGACGTCTTCGAACAGGCGCATTACCGCCGCAACGTGCAGCGCAGCTACGAGGCGGCGCGGCGCAATATCGTGGTCGCGGACGAGGACTACGATAAGTATCTTCGCGATCAGCTCGAAGAGACGCTGCTGAAGAAGAAGCTCGTCGGCGAACGCCGATTCGCCGTTATCCCGCTGATCGACATGCTGCGTTCAAAGCATGATTTCACCGGCGCCAACGTGCTGTGCGTCGGCGCCCGCAACACCGATGAGATCAAATACTTTCGTCAGAAAGGCGCCAACGATGTGATCGGCATCGACCTGTTCACTGACGATCCGGATCTCACGATCATGGATATGCACGACCTCAAGTTTCCCGACGCCAAGTTCGATATCGTCTATAGCCGTCACTCATTTGAGCACGCCTATGATCGCCGCAAAGCGGCGATGGAATGGATCCGCGTGCTGAAGGACGGCGGCATCGTCATCATCGAGGTGCCGGGCAAATATAAGGGCGGCGGCGACTATAACCGCTTCGAGGAAACCGAAGACGTGCTCGGCGCTTTCCGGCCCTATATCGGCGAGTTCCTGTGGAATGAATATTCCCGCAAGGAAGAGAATACCGACAAGATGGACATCATCCGCGTCATGTTCCACGTCAATAAAAAGGCCGTTTAAAGCCGGACAGGCAGGCCCTTTTCGCGCAAGTGCTGCTTGGCCTCGCGCGGCGTCATTTCCGTGAATGTATAGATGCTGGCGGCCGCGGCGGCGCTCGCTTTGCCTTCGATGCAAGCCTGCGCCACGTGTTCGTAATTGCCGGCGCCGCCAGAGGCGATGACTGGAACGGACACCGCCTCGCACACGCGGCGCGTGATCTCGAGATCATACCCCTCCATCGTCCCGTCCTGGTCGATGGATTGCAGGATGATCTCGCCGGCGCCCAGCTTCTCACAGCGTTGCGCCCACTCGACCGGATCGAGCCCGGTGGCGCGCTGTCCGCAATGGCTGAACACGCGCCAGCCCTCGCCCTCGCGCTTTACATCGATTACGGCCACGACGCATTGCACGCCATGTTTCATGGCCGCATCCGAGATCAGCGTCTCGTTCTCGATGATGGCGCTATTGAGCGCCACCTTGTCGGCGCCTACGCCCAATAATGCCTGCACATCTCCAAGACTGCGCACGCCGCCGCCCACGGTGAGCGGCATGAAGCATTCGTCGGCAAGCTCGTCTATCAGCGCCAAATCGGGCGAGCGCCCATCCACAGACGCGGTAATGTCGAAGAAGGCCAATTCATCGACGCCGCGCCGGTTATAGACCTTGATCGCCTGCAGCGCGCTGCCCACGCGCCGGTCGGACGCAAAGCGCACGCCTTTGACCAGGCCCACATCCTTGTGCAGCAAAGTCGGGATAATGCGGATCTTCAGCATGTCTGTTTGCTAGGCTGCAAGCGCCTTCGGCTCAATGCCGAGGAAGTTACGCAACAGCGCAAAGCCAACCGTCTGGCTTTTTTCGGGATGGAATTGCGTGCCCATCACCGCGCCATCGCGCACGATCGCGTTGAAACGGCCGCAATAGGGCGTTGTCGCCGCGACATGCGCGGCATTCTCCGGTACGAAATGGTAGGAATGGACGAAGTAAAAGTCCGCGCCCGGCGCGACGCCGTTGAGTAGCGGCTCCTCGCCCACCGGATCGACCGCATTCCAACCCATGTGCGGCACGCGTTCGCCCGCATGCTCCTTCAAGCGCACCACCTCGCCCGGAATGAGCCCCAAGCCCATGCGCCCGTCCGCCTCCGCGCTGCGCTGGGCCAGCATCTGCATGCCGAGGCAAATGCCCATCAGCGGTTTGCCTGCTTCGGCCTGCCCGCGAATAGCGTCCACCAGTCCCAGCGCCTCCAGATTATCCATCGCCGCGCCGAAATGGCCGACGCCCGGCAGGATCAGCAAATCCGCCGTCTCCAGATCGGCCGGCGCATTGGTTTTCACCGACTGGCCGCCACACGCTTCGACCGCGCGTGCAATCGAATCCAGATTGCAGAGCTGATAGTCGATGATGGCGACGCGCTTCATGGACGGCTTCAGGTGTCCGTGTTCGAAAACAGCGGGATCAGGTTGAAGTTCTTATCCTTGATCGGCTCGCCGCGATCATTGCAGCGGAAGATCTTCTTGTTGGTGAAGCGGTCGCAAACCGTGACAAACTCATCGAGACTCATGTCGATCTCGTCCAAAGTCTCCTTGATCGGCATGCCGAGGCAGGTCCACGGAAACTTCCCGTCATGGCGCGCCACCATGCGCGCGGCGTCGGCGCGCGCCATCCGCCCACGGCGGATGTGATTGTTGGCGATGTCGGTGGCGCGGCCGAAACCGTATTTGATGTATTTGAAATAGTCGTGGATGCCGGTCTGGTGGTTATCGAGGTTCTCGTAATTCGCCAGCGAGCCTTCAACCACGGTGGGCAGACACTCAAACCCGTAAGCTTGCGCGTACAGCGCATTGGCGTAGCCGTCCCACGGGAAATAATAGCCGAGGAAAATCGCCGTCACGCCCGCTTCCTGCAATTGAGCGTCGGTCGGATAGACGTACTGAATGAGATCCCGCTTGGTGAACTCGCCCATCTCCGGCAGATCGCTCACGCGTAGGCCAAGCAGGCCGCCGAATTCTTCCAGCCAGCGCCTGTCCAGCACGTTCTTGCGTGTCGAAGCGCCAGGCCCGCCATATTCGTTCTGCGGGTTCTCACCCCAGACGATGAGGCGGATGCCCAATTGCACCGCGATGCGCACCGGCACCGTGAAAATGGCGACGTGTTCGGGCCAGGAAATATCGCCAATCTCGATCAGCGCCAGCTTGTTGAGCTTGCCGGTGGCGGTCAGCGGGATGTCCTCCACAAACAGTACTTCGTCGGGCAGCCACCACCTGGCGACCTTGTCAGCGAGAAAATCGATGATCTCGGCCTTGCCGGATTCGCGCCCCGGCTTGAGTTTGACGATAAGCAGCGGCCGCTCCTCCCATTTCGGGTGCGGCATCCCGATCACCGCGGCCAGGTCCACATCAGGGTGCGCCATGGCGGCGTTT
>JAUIJZ010000129.1 GCA_030430715.1 Alphaproteobacteria bacterium | reverse complement strand
GGCCGCTTCGATCAATTCCGGCGCCTCGAACGCAGCCATGCGCTCCTTGAACATTTCCGCGAGGCGCCCCTTCGGCTTGCGCGTGACCGGGCGCTCGTTCTCGAGCACAAAGAAATAGCAATGCGTTTGCGACAGCGGAATTCCACCAAGAACGGCGCCGTTCGCAGCACGATAGAATGTGATTCCGTAAACTGAGTCCGGGCGCGCAGCTGTGTAGCGCCAGCCGCCTTGCCCGCAATATTCCGGCTTGGATTCCGCGCCGAAAACAAGCTCTCGCGCCTTGGAATAGACCCCGTCTGCAGCGATCACCAAATCCGTTTCGGCGCGCTCACCCGTCGAGAGCAACGCGGTTATGCCACTCGATGTTTGCTCCAGCCCTTCAAGAGCGGTTTCAAAATCGATTGTAGCGCCCGCTTCAATCGCATCTTCTTCCAGCAGGTTTCCCAACACCGGGCGCATGATGCCGGCCCCGCCGGGCCTGTCCGAACGAAAATAATTCGGTGGTTTGAACTCTTTCAGCAGATGGCCGGCCGAGTCGCGCCAAACGATGTGATCGAAACCGAAGCCCGCCTCAATGCACGCATCCGCCAAGCCGATCGCCTCAAGCGCGCGCAGCGTATTGCCGAGCAGGGTGATCCCGGTGCCAAGCCGATCGCTTCTCTTGCCAGCTTCGACGACCCTGCAAGCCACGCCTTTTTTGCATAAAGCCGCCGCGACCGTGAGGCCCGCGACCCCGCCGCCCACGACAAGCACCCGATTGACGGCCGCCATGATTTTCCTCGCCTTTAGCGCCAGCTTCAGCCAGGGAGGCGGTTGACCACCCTGCCGGCTGCGTCATTTCTTGCATAAAAGAAAGTGCACGATGCGTCTCGTAATTGTCAATGCTCGTGTCGCGCGCAGCCTGCGTCTCAGCCGCTTTGTCGGCATCAAGCGACCCGCGCGACGCCCAGATCAACATATGGCGCCTTTTATCAAACGATGCGGACCGTAATTGAGGGCCATCTCTTGAGGCCCACAAAATTCAGGGGATGGTCGCACGCCCCCTCCTGTGGCGAGTAGATCAACGCCCAGGGAATCCAATATTAAACAATAAAAACAATTATCTTCGTGCGCTCCCGTCGCTGAGGCCAAGCTCGTAAGCCCGCTCAAAGCCCGGCGCCAGCGACAAGACCGAGGCCTTCCTCGGAAGCGCAAAGGGGCGACAGCACCCAAAGCCTATTGCATCGACGCGATTTCTCTCGTTAAAAATGAAACGCTGCGTTTTGCCACTCCCAGAAAAATGGGAGGGCAATGCTTCAATAAGGTGAGGATGCTCATGCCACTCGGCGGTGTTGAACGGATCATTTATGGCGTGTCGGACATGCCGGGGTCGGTCCAATTTTACGACGATTTCGGTCTCAACGCGATCAAACGTTCCGATGCTGAAGTAATCTATCAGCTGGAGGAGGGATCCAAGGTCATCCTTCGTCACATTGATGACCCTTCCCTCCCTGCGCCGCACTATGAAGGCAGCGGCGTACGGCAGACATTTTATGGCGTGGACAATCAGGACGAACTGGACATTTACGCTGAGCGCATCGGCGTTGATCGTGAGGTCAAGCGCGGCAAGGATGGGCAATCCATTGAGTTCCTGAGCGATTGCGGCATCCCTCTCGGTTTGCGCGTGTGGTCTCGCAAACGGGTTTCGTACGCGCCCGACCCCGTGAACGCGCCCGACAACATTCAGCGCCTCAACCAGCATCGCCGCTGGCGCTACCGCGCGCGGCCGAAGACCATCAATCATGTCGTGTGGAGGGTGCAGGACATCGAAAAATCCTTCGCCTTCTGGCGCGACCGTCTGGACTTCAGGCTGACCGACTACCAGGTGAACGCCGGCATATTCGGCCGTGCGCCGGGCGCGATGCAGCACCACGTGGCGTATTTTCAACGTTTCGACGCGCTTGGCCCGCCGCCTCACAGCCCCGGCTTCGACCATGTCGCTTTCGGCGTAGAAGATATCGACGAGGTGTACGCCGGCTGGAATTACATGGAGCGGCGCGGCTACAAAAACCCGCTAGGCGGGGTCGGCCGGCATCGCATCGCTTCCGCTCTGTTCTGCTATTTCGACGCGCCCTGCGGCGGCATGGCCGAGTATGGCGCCGACACAGATTATCTCGACGACAATTGGACCCCGCGTGTCTGGGCGCCGGCTTTTGGCGGGTTCATGTGGACCAGCCGCATCCTGCCCTTCCTTCCCGAGGAATTGCCCTGGGAGGTTTCGCTCGACGATTCCCAGTTGCCTAAGGGCGCTGTGCCCGAAAAGACCGCCCAATATTCCGAAAAGATGTTGGGCAATTACAGGTCCGGTTCGGGCGAGAAGAAATAGCCATCGTTTCGATTAGCGCTTTGAGACACGGGGCCCTCCGCGGGCTGCGCCGCGCGCATTTTGGTGACGTTTTATGCCCTCCCTTTTTGTGACCGATACGCAAGGCCGTGAGAAAGAAGTTCACGGCGAGCGCGGCTTGAGCGTCATGGAAATCATCCGCGACAATGGGTTTTCCGATCTCCTTGCGCTTTGCGGCGGGTGCTGTTCTTGCGCAACTTGCCATGTCTATGTCGATGAGACGTTCCTTGAGCGTCTGCCGCCCATGAGCGACGACGAGCGCGACCTGCTCGATTTTTCCGAAACCAAGACGGCGAATTCACGCCTCTCTTGCCAAATCCCATTTGCAGATGAGCTGGCGGGCCTGCGTGTCACGATCGCGCCGGAAAGCTGAGCGTTTGCGCGAGCGGGCGCCCCAAGATAGTATCATTGAGGCGTATGCTGCTGATGCCGCACGATAAAACACCCCCGCCCGCATGGGATTCCCCCCTTGCCGCTGGCGTTGTGGATCGTCTCAAGAGCGAAGCCGGCGCGCTTCTGCCCATTCTTCATGCGCTTCAGGAGACGTTCGGGTATATCCACGCCGACGCGATCGGCCTCGTTGCTGAAACGCTGAATCTTTCGCGCGCCGAAGTTCATGGCGTCGTCAGCTTTTATCATGATTTTCGTGACAAGCCGCCGCCGCCGCTTGTCGTTAAGCTGTGCTGCGCCGAAGCCTGCCAAGCCTGCGGCGGCCGTGAAGCCGCACGCACCTTGCTCGACCATCTCGGCGCCGATTGGAACCAGCCCGCGCACGGCGGCGCCGTTGTGGTGGAGCCCGTCTATTGTCTCGGCCTTTGCGCGCTCGCGCCGGCGGCGTTGATTGGCGACACGCTGGCCGCCGGATTCGACGGCGCCGAGCTGCGCGCAACCGTGGATGGCGCGCAGTGACGCGGCTTTATCTCCCCGCCGATTCTTTCGCGGCGGCAAAGGGCGCCGATCAAATCGCCGCCGCCCTACAGCAAGCGTGCGACGCACGCGGCCTTCCCATCGAGATCATCCGCACGGGCTCGCGCGGCATGGCCTGGCTGGAACCCTTGATCGAAATCGACACCGCGCAAGGACGCATCGGCTACGGCCCCGTAAGCATCAATGACGTCAACGCTCTTCTCGATGCCGGTCTTCTCGCAGGCGGGGCGCATCAATTGTGCGTTGGCGCCATCGACGACTTGCCTTGGATGCGTCGCCAGACACGCCTCATATTCGCACGCTGTGGATTCATCGATCCGCTCGATATTGAAAGCTTCCGCAATGCGGGCGGCTTCAGCGGCCTCGAGCAAGCGCGCGCCATCGGTCCGCAAGCCGTCATAGACGTGATCACCAAGTCCGGCCTGCGCGGACGCGGCGGCGCCGGTTTCCCTGCGGGTGTGAAATGGAAGGGCGCCGCGGACGCCAAGGCCGAGACAAAATATGTCGTGTGCAACGCCGATGAAGGCGATAGCGGCACGTTCGCGGACCGCATGCTGATGGAGGGCGATCCGTTCTGCCTGATCGAAGGCATGATGATCGCCGCTTTCGCGGTCGGCGCCGCCACGGGCTATATCTATTCGCGCTCCGAATATCCGTGCGCAAATGCCGTGTTCGCGCGCGCGCTCGATCTTGCGCGAGAAGCGGGACTTCTCGGCGCAGAAGCCTTCGGCGCCGGAAAGCCGTTTGACATAGAATTGCGCATCGGCGCTGGCGCCTATGTATGCGGCGAAGAGACAGCGCTGCTCGAAAGCATCGAAGGCAAGCGCGGCATGGTGCGCGCCAAGCCGCCGCTGCCTGTACATGAAGGGCTGTTCGGGCGCCCCACGATCATCAACAACGTGCTGACGCTCGCCTCCGCGCCCTGGATTTTGGTCAATGGGGCGAAAGCTTATGCCGATATCGGCTGCGGACGCTCACTTGGAACAATGCCCATCCAGCTCTCCGGCGTGCTGAAACATACAGGCCTTTTCGAAGCGCCATTCGGACTCACGCTCGGCGAACTCATCAATGATATTGGCGGCGGCTCGCGCACCGGGCGGCCGATCAAGGCGGTCCAATGCGGCGGTCCGCTCGGCGCATATTTTCCGCCCGCGCTTTTCGACACGCCCTACGATTATGAAGCCTTCGCAGCGCGCGACGGCCTCATCGGCCATGGCGGCATCGTCGCCTTTGACGACAGCGCCGACATGGCCGAGCAAGCGCGTTTCGCCATGGAATTCTGCGCCATTGAAAGTTGCGGCAAGTGTACGCCGTGCCGCATCGGCAGCGTGCGCGGTCAGGAAGTTATCGACCGCATTTGCGCCGGCGAAAACACTGAAATGAACCTCGCCGTTCTCACCGATCTGTGCCAAACTATGAAGCTGGGATCGCTCTGCGCCTTGGGAGGCTTTACGCCTTATCCGGTGCTGAGCGCGTTGCGCCACTTTCCGCAGGATTTCGTGGCATCCCGCAAACTCGAAAGCGCCCTGTGATGGCCCTTATCCGCGAAGCCGATCATGGAACGCCGGCGGTAAGCTCGGATCAAATCGTCTCCGTCGAAATCGACGGCCAGGACATTCGCGTGCCCGCCGGAACCTCGATCATGCGTGCGGCGAGCCTTGCCGGCATCGGCGTGCCCAAGCTCTGCGCCACAGACATGCTGGATGCATTCGGCTCCTGCCGCTTGTGTCTGGTGGAGATCGAGGGCCGCGCGGGCGCGCCCGCATCGTGCACCACGCCCGTGACCGATGGCATGCGCGTTTCAACGCAGACGCCGCTATTGAAGCAGCTTCGGCGCGGTGTCATGGAGCTATATATCTCCGATCACCCGCTCGATTGCCTCACCTGCCCCACCAATGGCGATTGCGAATTGCAGGACATAGCCGGCGCCGTGGGCCTGCGTGACGTGCGCTACGGCTATGCCGGCGAGAACCATCTCGATGCGCCCAAGGATGAGAGCAATCCCTACTTCACTTTCGACGGTTCGAAGTGCATCGTGTGCTCACGCTGTGTGCGCGCTTGTGAAGATGTACAAGGGACGTTCGCCCTCACGATAGAGGGGCGCGGATTTGACTCCAAAGTGGTCGCGGGGGCGGCGGACACTTTTTTCGATTCCGATTGCGTCTCATGCGGCGCATGCGTGCAGGCCTGCCCCACCGCCACGCTCGCGGAAAAAGCGCTCATCGATATCGGCACGCCGGAACACTCCGTCGTCACCACCTGCGCCTATTGCGGCGTGGGCTGCACCTTCAAAGCCGAAATGCGCGGCGAGGAAGTCGTGCGCATGATCCCCTATAAAGATGGCAAAGCGAACCGCGGCCATTCCTGCGTCAAAGGGCGCTTCGCCTGGGGCTACGCTACCCACCAAGAGCGCATCCTGAAGCCCATGATCCGCGCTCGCATCAGCGATCCCTGGCGGGAAGTGAGCTGGGATGAAGCGATTTCCTATGCCGCCTCCGAATTGAAGCGCATTGCCGATACGCATGGGCGCAACGCGCTCGGCGGCATCACATCCTCGCGCTGCACCAATGAAGAAACCTACCTGGTGCAGAAATTGGTTCGCGCCGGATTTGGCGTGAACAATGTCGATACGTGCGCGCGCGTGTGTCATTCGCCCACCGGGTACGGACTGAAAGCCACTTTCGGCACCTCCGCCGGGACGCAGGATTTCGATTCCGTCGAACAGACGGACGTCATAATCCTGATCGGCGCCAATCCAACCGACGCGCACCCCGTGTTCGCTTCGCGCATGAAGCAGCGCCTGCGCGACGGCGCGAAACTGATCGTCATCGACCCGCGCCGCATCGACCTGGTGCGCACGCCGCATGTTCAAGCGGCACATCACTTGCCGCTGCTGCCGGGAACGAATGTCGCCGTGCTGACCGCGCTGGCGCATGTGGTCGTGACCGAGGACCTGACCGATGAAGCCTTCATACGCGAGCGCTGCAATCTCGACGATTACGCGGCCTGGGCCGCGTTCGTTGCCGATCCGCGCTGGTCGCCGGAAGCACTCGCAGCTTCGACTGGCGTCGACGCCGCAGAGCTGCGCGCCGCCGCGCGTCTCTATGCGACCGGCGAAAACAGCGCGATCTATTACGGCCTTGGAGTCACCGAGCACAGCCAGGGCACAACCACGGTCATGGCGATCGCCAATCTCGCCATGGCTACGGGCAATATTGGGCGCCCCGGCGTGGGCGTGAATCCGCTGCGCGGGCAAAATAATGTTCAGGGCGCGTGCGACATGGGCTCGTTCCCGCACGAGCTTGCGGGCTACCGCCACATCTCGGACGCCAGCGCACGGCAGGTGTACGAAGGGCTTTGGAACGTCACGCTCGATCCCGAGCCGGGCCTACGCATTCCCAACATGCTCGACGCCGCCCTCGACGGTTCGTTCAAGGGCATCTACATTCAGGGCGAAGACATCCTGCAATCGGATCCGAACACCAAACATGTCGCCGCGGGCTTGTCGGCGATGGAATGCGTGATCGTGCACGATCTTTTCCTCAACGAGACCGCCAATTACGCGCACGTCTTCCTGCCCGGCTCCACATTCCTGGAAAAGGATGGCACCTTCACCAATGCCGAACGCCGCATTCAGCGCGTCCGACGCGTGATGCGTCCCAAGAATGGCTACGCCGATTGGGAAATCACGCAGCTGCTCTCCAATGCTCTGGGTTACGCGATGGCGTATCGCCATCCCTCCGAAATCATGGACGAGATCGCGCGCACGACGCCGAGCTTTGCCGGCGTGAGCTATGACAAGTTGGACGAGCTTGGCTCCATCCAATGGCCGTGCAACGCACAGGCGCCGGAAGGCACGCCGGTGATGCACATCGGACAGTTTGTCAACGGCGCCGGCCGCTTCATGCTTACCGAGTACGTGCCGACAGACGAACGCACGGGCCCGCGCTTTCCGCTCTTGCTAACGACGGGCCGCATCCTC
>JAUIJZ010000128.1 GCA_030430715.1 Alphaproteobacteria bacterium | reverse complement strand
GCCTACCGAGATAGTTTGAGGGCCGCAACCGGCGGTTTATCAGCTAACGGTCACGGTGACTTGGCGCGTTACAAAAGTCCCTGGATTGGATACGCTGTTCATGCGCAGCCTATAAGTGGTGGTCTGTGTAAGCACGCCTGTTGATTGGCCAATGACACTGGCAGAAACGGAAGTGCCCGTGCCCCAAATGCCGCCGCTTAAAACGGCATTGTTGCCGTTTACCGAATACCAGCTCAGCGTCGAGGATTGCCCCGCGGTAATGCGGTTGGGGTTGGCGAGCAGCTCCACGCGCGCAGGCACAACGCCGCCAGTGCGCACAACACGCAGCTTGGTCGCTTGCGTGTAGCCATTGTCGGCATAAGTGATCAGCACCGTGTCTTCGTCATATTCGGCGATGTCGCCATAAGCCGAGCTGGTCGAGATTTGTGTATGACCTTTCCAGGTGTGGCCATTATCGTCCGAAAAGCAAAGCCACGTTCCAGGGTTGGAATAGACAACGACAATTACGCCTGAAGCGAGCGTAGCAGCGCATGGATTGGCGCCGCGATCGGCAATATAGACCGGGGTGTCCCACGTCGCGCCATCATTGATTGAGCGCGCCATGTAAAGTGGCGTCGCCAGCACAGCGGCATTGTCGAATGAATTGCGCGCGCCCGACCGCATGAAGCAAAGCATGTCGCCATTGGGCGCATAAACGAGGTCGGCTTCACAAAGACCTTCCTGCGCGAGAATGGGCGAGTCCGCGTACGTGATGACCTGGATGTCCGAGTCGGTGCCTCTGGTCTTCATCTTGTCGTAGCCGACATTGACCGGGTTGCCCCAGGTCAGGCCCTTGTCCAAAGAGGTGACAACGATGGTGCGAAATTTGCGGAAATTCCAAACCGGCGGATAGCCGTCCGCCAGGCGCGTATCGCCGGAATAGTTGCCATACATCGTGGCGATGAGGTCTCCGCTGTCACGCTTCACCAGCACGCCATGGTGAAACAACATGCCGGCTTCGCTAGAGCCGTTATCGCCATTGAGCGGGACAGCAAGCGGCGTCGCAACTGTGCCGTTTGAAGTCGAAACCGTCACCCAATCATCGGTCGAGCGCTGATAAGTGTAGGTTGATCCCGCTTCGCCCGTCGTCGTGCGGTGAATGTTGAGCGTCTCGTTATTGCCCAGCTCAGCGGCGCACTTATAGCTGCCCTGAGCCGGGCCTGTGGCGCCTTCAGACCAGCTTTCGCCATCGGTCGAATAAAGACCAACCGAAGACGTTTTTGGCATCGCAAAGCGGCCATCGGCAAAGCGATGAAGCTGCGTATCGGCGCCGCCGGAGATAAGCGCGACTTGCGTTGTTGCAAGCTCGGTGCAGGTCAGACCGCTGACGGAGAGGGTTGGAAACGTCATGCCATTATCATTTCAATGGTGGACTGATGACCGCGCGTAGCGCCAGTCGCGCTTACAACGCACTGCACATCAATCTGATCGCCGGCGGCGACCGAGACGACATTGGATGTGTCGCTTGAAACGCTCGCGCCACCCGGCGTCTGCGCTGTCAGTGCGGTGGCGACGCCGTTCTTGTAAACGGTGTATGTGAAGGTGTCGGAGCCGCCAGGAGTGCCTGTCGATTTATTGTAAAGGTTGCGTATCCGTCCCGCGCGCGGCGCGCGAAATGCGACCACCGTGCTCGCTGTCGATATTTCACCGCCGCCAATATAGCGCGTTTCCGTGGCCGCGATCGTGCGCGTTCCTGTCGAGAACTGAAGGACCGCAAAAATGTCCTGATAGCGGGCGGCTTCCCCATTTGCGACCGGAGCGCGAAGCCCTTTCGCGGTCCCGGCGCCATTCGTGAAATCAAGGTCTTTTGAGGTATCCCAGCGCGCCGCTTCCGCCGCGCCTTGCATCATCAGAACGGGATTGGACCCGTATCCGCCAATCTCGACGCTCGACGCCTTCGCAACGATGCGGCCATCACCGCCGCTTGTCCGCACGGAACGAAGCGTAGAGTCCGCCCCGCTGACCGCTGACGTAATGTTTGGTCCCGAGAGAGCGCCATTGAGCGCCCATACCCCGGCGGTTGAGATTGTTGCAACAGCAGCGCTGTTGATGACAATTTCAACTTGGTGGTTCGTCCAGCTTCCGAACTGCGCCTGGATTGCCCCCGCACGCGCGCATCAACCGTGGTCGTGCCGGTACGCAGCGCGCGAAGTGTTGCATTATTGTCAGCTTCAGTCGCGGTGAAGCTTGGCGCCGTTTGCGTGCCTTCAAAGGTGTTGTTCTCGGAGAGCGACGCCCAGCGCGCATCGCCATAGCTATCGATAGTGACCGCCTCGATCACGTCCGTTAGCGATGCGCCTAGATCCAGAGCCGCCAGCGCTGCGGTCAAAGCTGATGGAACGTTGGTCAAGCCGCCATCAGAAACTTCTTGCCAAACTGATCCCGTGTATCGAAACGACACACTGGCCCGCGACGCGCTAAGTGTAATGTCACCGGCAACGATCAGTGTGAAATTTGAATTGTCGGTAATTGCGATGTCAGAATCGCCGCGATGGATCGTAACGACCTGATTTGCGGTCCCGTCATCCAGATTTGTAATCGCCGTTGAACCGGCAGTGATAAATTGGTGCCCGTTAGCCACGGACGGCGTTGCGTCACCACTGGCGAAAACTAGCGCTGGCTCTGTCCTGAAAGCCAGAACGTTGCCTCCAACCGTTGCCCCGTCTCCCACGCGAGCGCGATCATTCGTGGTGTCGAACACTATCTCGCGTTGCTGCGGGGTGGCTGCGTCTAAGATGTCCGATGTGGCGTAGGGAAGCTTAAGGCGCGCCATTAGCCCCACGCCCCATAGTCAACGTCATCGTCATCGGTTGGGGTAATGGAGCTTGAGGTCGCCGGCTGGTTCTGATTGGCTGCGAAGTTCACACGCTTTGCAGCGCCGTCAGAGAACATAGCCAGCAAAGAAACCGTGCCGTTGGCGTTGAGGCCCTGGATCTGAAACGTGACTGTGTTGCCAGAAATTTGCGGGGCCGAAATGTCGATCCCGTCTTCCTCGTAATCGGTCTCAGACGGCGCCTGCTGAAATTCAATCGTGACCGGGATTACCTCGTCCTCGAACACTTCGAGCTTGACGGAACGTCCGCCCTCATGCGCTGGGCGCGGGTCATAATAGCAGCCGCCGAAAGCCGAATAACCGCCCCGCAGCATCTCAGTGACATAGATGGCCATGAGTGAAATTTTAGCCGATCGCGCCGAACGGCGGGGTTTTGGCGCAATGCTCTACGAAATCAGCCAGACGGTTATCGTGCGCAAGGGGTTCGTTGTCCCGGCCAGGAAGAACTCAATCTCTATGATTGCCTGATTATACTGGGACGTTGACCACAATTGCGTATCGGTCATGGGTAGATGATAGCCGGTTATGCCATAATTGATGTAGCCCGAAGTGAGCGTGGCTTTAACCGTGTAATCATCCATATTGGTTTGGGGATCTAGCCAATAGCCAATGGCGCCGTCATTTGTCTCGATACTGCCATCATCGAGAAGTGAGTAGCTGGCGCCTCCAGAAGCGTTATAAACCGCTACCGATTCTGCTGTAATGCTATCGCCTGAGGGTGGAATCGTGGCCGCGTAGTTGAACCGGCCGCTTTGTAAAAACATCATAGGATATGGAACGCTATAAGCGTCACCTTGAGACCGGCCGCGCTGGTGCCGGCAGAGTCTATGTCAATTGTTATTTCTGAATCATCGCCAATAAGCGGATTAGATATGACGGCCGCTGTAGCTGCCGTCGTGGATGTCTTCTCATTGGCATCGATGGTGAGTTTAGTGGACAATACCGAGACGCCGCCAGCATTGATATCCACCGTAACAATGCCAGAACTCGATGCCGTGCCAAGGCTCGCGCGCACTTCCGTTAGCGCCATCGCCCATGGCGCACGAAATGTGATCTTCGCCGTTCCCGTTGTGATCGCAGTCGTTTCATCTCCTACCGCGACCGTGTATGGCAACAATGGCCTTACCTCGGGCAGACCAAGTTTTTTCCATTCGCCGGCGCTTGCGTCATACACAAAAAGGTAATCAGTAAATGGGTCTGGCACGCTCAAGAGAGACAGGTCGGCAAACGAGATGCTGGCAAGATCTCCGGCCCCTAAATTGTACAGAGCTGTCGGCGCATCATCGAGATCGTCAAGGTTGTTAGCCGCGAGAAGCACCCCGCTTATCGTTGCCGCCGGCTCAATGTCATCCCATGAATCAATTTCAACATCAGCGGACGTGTTGAGCGCCAAGCTCAGAAGATCGCCAGAGGGAACATACGCGACTTCAAAACGACCGTCGGAAGAGGCCACGACAGGATTGGCCCGCGTCGTCGTGCACGCGCGATCTGAGTATAGTGTGACCGGGGTTGTCGTATTGTTTTCGTAGGCGTGAAATTTCGCCCCCGACAAGACCGCGCTGCCAGAGTTGATCGATTGGTCGTGCGGCCAAATAATGCGAAATCCCATGATTTGGATTATCGCGGCGCCCGGCGCCCGGCGGGGTTTGGCCCGTTAACCATTTTGCCATTGCGCCCATGGCTCGATCAGCTAAGGTCGCCGTCGAAATGAGCCGCTTGCTTGCAATTCTAGCCCTTACGTTTTTGGCGTCTTGCGCCGCGCCTTCGGGTGAAGGGCGAGCCATTATGGGCGGCTACGGCTCAACCGCAAATCATCTTCAGCTTGCAGACGGAACAGCCGTTTGGCTTATCACGTGCCCAGGAACAGCCAACAACGTCAGTACGTGCCTGACCCGTGCTAGCGCTGTTTGCCCGTCTGGATACCGCCTGCTCGACCGCCAAAGCATGGATCGCGGAGCGGTCATCGCGGCATCGCAAAGCGCTCTTTATGGCGAGCGTCGGGTTGAGCCGGAAATCATCGTCTCATGCACTGGAGCGCAATCGCAATGAAGGCCGTCCTGCAAACGCGCTGCGTCGGCATGGCGCCAGATTCTTCCGGCCATGCGCTTGCCCCGCCTGAATATGTCTATGAGTGCAGAGAGCCTGAGCGCGTGCGGCCGAGTTGGGCCTTGAAGATTTGGGCGCTCCTCACCCTTGCCGGATTTGCGTGGATGGTTGCGCGCGCCGTGCTCGCCGGTTTTACGGGCTAGCCGCTTCCGCGCGCTCCGCTTCAAAGGCCAAGCCCAGCGCTGCGCCAGACACGCCGTAGCGCGTCAGGAAAGCCACCAATTCACGCGTTGAATCGAACCGCGCCGCCAAGGCGCGTGTAAGCGACTTGCGCAATTCCCCTGCCGTCATGCCGTCGCGTGCAATGCCAAGATCATCGGCCATCGCGCGCATGGTCGGCGCTTTGACGCCACGCATCGCGCCTTGGGCGCCGGAAAGCTGTGCGCGATCCTCCAAGGGAGGCAGAGGCGCGCGCGGAGCGCGGGGCGGCTTGACCTCGCCAAAGACGGAAGTGCCCGTCCCTGGCTCTGTGAAGCCAGCTTGCGGGCCAATTGGCGGCGTTGCCGGGGCAGACGATGCCACAAGCCGTTGCGCCGCGCGCCCCTGCTCAATGCGCTCGGGGCTCACATATGGCAGTTCTGGGCCGGGGTCAGCCCATTCGCTGCGACGCGCCCGCTCTATCATGCGCGCCTGCTCCTCCGGCGCCGCCGCAAGGAATTGTTCGCGCGGCGAGCCCGTGTTGCCACCAAGACCAAGGGATGCTGAATCCAGATCGCGCGCCCAGCCTTCATCAATGATCTCGCTGCCGGGGACCATTCCGCCCACGCCTTCAATCTCGCCATACTGGTAGTGATCAAACGGATCGCGCTCCAACCCGCCGAGCGCGCGCACGCGGCTCTGTGGTTGATCTGAAAGCGTCTCGGCGAACGCATCACGCTCAGCGCGGAACGCGGGGCTTGCCGCTAGTTCCGCCTCGCGCACATAGGAGCGGCCGACGGCGGCAACCTCCGGGGCGATGGCGTCGAATGCACGGGCGCCACCCGCAGTCATCAGGCCGACGCCTAAGGAGTCGCGCGGGTCTGCATCGCCGCCCGTGATGGCGAAGTCGCCAAGCCCTGCTGAAAGCGCCGTGTTGAGGTCGCGCAGCACGCCGCGCCCACCAAGAGCGGTGGTGATCTTGCGACCCGTGAGGCCGGCAACCCCGGCGCCAATGGCGCGCATCCAAAGCGGCGTTTCTTCGCCATTGTCTTCGCCTTCATAAGGCGGAAGCGGCGTTTCGAGCACACCTTCGCTGATGACACGACCCTGCCCCTCGCCCAAGCGCGGGCTTGGCGTATTCGTGCCCCTCAATTCGCCGACATACTCAGGATCGGCGCGCTCGCCTTGGCGGTTCATGCGGAAGACATGGCGCGAACCGTCAGCAAACTCCTGAATGTAATATTCGCCATAGACCGTTGGCGAACCGACCGCCGAACGCATCGAAGGCGGCGCGGCGTCTGGATCGATGTCGAGCCTTTCCAAACCCTGCGCATCCGCTTCCCCTGCTCCTAGAGCAAGAGCGCCTGTTCCAAGGGCTAGAGCGCCAATGGCAAGGGGGTCTGTGTTGCGTTGCGCAGATATGGCGCGCGCGCGTTCGGGGGAAATGCCAAACTCTTCTAGACCGCGAAACGCTTCTTCGGGAGGCGCGGCCGCACGCGCGGCGTCGTCTGCACGCTTCCAGACACCAAGCACGGTTGAGCGCGTCACTTCCGGGCGCGGCGTCTCGATGAACGAACCATCCGGCAAGGGTTGCTCGCCGCGCATGACGGCGGCGATGTGATCGGCGCTTCCTTCCGCGCGTCGCCCGCGTCCGCCGTCAGCCTGAGCATTGCGCCCGAATTGTTCGCGCAAGTCCACGATCTGCGCATTGCGGTCGCCATTGCGCAGGTTGTTGTCATAGACCCCGCGCCGGTTTCCGGCAGAGTTCAATCTCTGTTCCGCTAACTGATTTGTTCCAGCGTCAAGGGGAACAGAGGCGGTTTCACGGCTTGTTCCGCGCGATTCCGCCACGCCCCCGTCAAACCTTATGATCTGTTGATCGTCGGGTACGTCTTGGGTCTCCCAGGGGGGGCGGGAGCGGCGCTCTTCAGGGGTGAAGCGGCTGCGATACTCGACATTGCGCGCCTCCGTCTCACCGGCTAGCGCGCGATATGCGCGTTGACGCCCCGCTTCATACCATTCGATTTGCTGGCGGCGCGATAGATCATCCCAAGCGGGACGGTTTTCAGGCGATGGCGGACGCGGCCCCTGCTGGTCGCCTAGCTCCCACATGAGTTGATCGTCAGTCAGTTCGCCAGCCTCCTCATAGGCTTGGCGCGCATGCCGCTCAATATCAGCGCGAC
>JAUIJZ010000127.1 GCA_030430715.1 Alphaproteobacteria bacterium | reverse complement strand
CTGCCTACGAGTTCCCGGGCGACGATATCCCGATCGTCAAGGGCTCGGCCCTGGCGGCGGTTGAAGGCAATAACCCGGAGATCGGCGAGCAGAAGATTCTGGAGCTGATGCAGGCCGTGGATGATTACATTCCGCAGCCTGAGCGTCCCGTCGATCAGGCCTTCCTGATGCCGGTTGAAGACGTGTTCTCCATCTCGGGCCGCGGCACGGTTGTGACCGGCCGGGTCGAGAAGGGCATCGTGAAGGTCGGCGAGGAAGTCGAAATCGTCGGCATCCGTCCGACTGTGAAGACGACCGTCACCGGCGTTGAAATGTTCCGCAAGCTGCTCGACCAAGGGCAAGCCGGCGACAATATCGGTGCGCTGCTCCGCGGCGTTGACCGTGAAGGCGTCGAGCGTGGCCAGGTCCTCTGCAAGCCGGGCTCGATCACGCCGCACAAGAAGTTCGAATCCGAGGTCTACATCCTGACCAAGGAAGAGGGCGGCCGTCACACCCCGTTCTTCACCAATTACCGTCCGCAATTCTATTTCCGCACGACCGACGTGACTGGCATCTGCCAGCTGCCGGACGGCGTCGAAATGGTCATGCCGGGCGACAACGTAAAGATGACCGTCGAGCTGATCACCCCGATCGCGATGGACCAAGGTCTCCGTTTCGCTATCCGCGAAGGTGGCCGCACGGTCGGTTCGGGCGTTGTCGCGAAGATCCTCGAATAGTCCTTTCGCCAAGCGAAAAGAGCGTAATGGGCGTCGGGAAACCGGCGCCCATTTGCTTTGTGGCGGTGGTTCAGCCAAAGGGCGGGGCGGCCATGCGAAAACGCCGTTAAGAAGCTTCAAACGAGCCTTGACGGCGCCTCCGGCGGCGAGTATCTCCACCGGCTTCGAGCCGGCTGTAAGCATTGCTTAGACGCGGTTCGCAAGCTCGCGGCAGCTTCCTCCGTATTCGGGGTTGAATGCGCGGGGCCTTTGCTCTTCTGGAGCGGCCCCCATGTCCGCGTTTTTTGCGAAACCTTCCGTCCCGCTTTGCCCTCCGTCTCGGAGATCGGCGCGGAGTTCGTCGGCGGGCCTCAAATGGGCGCGCCGTCGCATTTCGCGCCTCACGGCGGAACACCCAGTTCGGGAATTAGAGCGATGATGCAACAGAACATACGGATCAGGCTAAAGGCCTTCGATCATCGTACGCTCGACCTCTCCGCCAAGGAGATTGTGTCGACCGCTAAGCGCACGGGCGCTACCGTGATCGGGCCAGTGCCGCTTCCGACGCGGATCGAGAAGTTCACGGTCAACCGCTCGCCGCATATCGACAAGACGAGCCGCGAGCAGTTCGAAATCCGCACGCACAAGCGCGTGCTCGATATCGTGCAGCCCACGCCGCAAACCGTCGACGCGCTGATGAAGCTCGATCTGTCGGCTGGTGTTGACGTTCAGATTCAAGTGCTCGGGTAATCCGTCATGGCGAATGAACAATCCCCCAAGCATTCCGGCCGCACGGGCGTTGTCGCTCGTAAGGTAGGCATGATGCGCGTGTTCGCTGATGATGGCTCGCACGTGCCGGTTACGGTGCTCGACCTCGAAGGGTGCCAAGTTGTCGGCCGCCGCACGGTTGAAGCCGAGGACTTCGTGGACTCGACCGGGGCGACCGTTGAGCGCAAGCCCAAGAAGAGCCGTAAGAACGAGGGCAAGACCGAGGCGCGCGCCGCCAAGCCTGATGGTTATACGGCGCTGCAATTGGGCGCAGGCAAAGCCAAGGCGAAGAACAAGAGCCAGGCCGATCGCGGGCAGTTCGGCCGTGCGAAGGTTGAGCCTAAGGCGGTGGTGCGCGAATTCCGCGTCAGCGCCGATAATTTGTTGCCGGTCGGCGCGGAAATCACTGCCGACCATTTCATCCCAGGCCAGAAAGTCGACGTTGCCGGCATCTCGATCGGCAAGGGCTTCGCCGGTGCGATGAAGCGTTGGAATTTCGGCGGCCTGCGTGCATCCCACGGTGTGTCGATTTCGCACCGCAGCCACGGCTCCACGGGTCAACGCCAGGATCCGGGCAAAGTGTTCAAGGGTAAGAAGATGGCTGGCCATCTTGGCGACGAACGCGTCACCACCCAAAACCTGCAGATCGTCCGCGTTGATGCTGAGCGCGGGCTTTTGTTTGTCAAAGGCGCGGTGCCAGGCGCGGAAGGCGGATGGGTCGAAGTGCGCGATGCTGTGAAGGTTGCGCTTCCGAAGGACGCACCGAAGCCGGCGGCGACCCGTCAGGCGCAAGCGGCGGCTGAGTGAGGGCGGACATGAAACTCGATATCCAAACCCTCGACGCCAAGAAGGCCGGTTCGATTGATCTCGACGATGCCGTGTTTGGCATCACCGAGGTGCGCGCCGACATCCTCCAGCGCATGGTGAAGTACCAACTCGCCAAGCGGCGCGCCGGCACGCACAAAACGCTTTCGCGCGGCGAGGTGAATGTCACGCACGCGAAGATGTACAAGCAAAAGGGCACCGGTCAGGCGCGCCACGGCTCGCATAACGCGCCGATCTTCGTTGGCGGTGGTCACGCCCACAACCGTTTGCCGCGTGATTATGGCCATGCGCTGCCCAAGAAAGTGCGCGCTATGGCGCTGAAGCATGCGCTCTCGGCCAAGGCTAAGGCTGGCGACATCATCGTGCTCGATGCGGTGGCGCTGAAGGAAGCAAAGACCTCGGCGCTGGCCAAGCATCTCGCGGCGCTGAAGCTCGACAATGCGCTCTTTATCGCCGGCGCCGAAGTCGATCAGAACTTCGCCCGCGCCGCCGGCAATCTGCGTAATATCGATGTGCTGCCGAACGCTGGCCTGAACGTCTACGACATTCTGCGCCGCAACAAGCTGGTGCTGACGCCGGATGCGGTCGCGGCCATCCACGCCCGCTTCCAAAAAGCTGAAGGAGCCGCGGCATGAGCGCGCTCAGACACTACGACACCATTCTCGCGCCGGTGATCACCGAGAAGACGACGCTGCTTTCTGAAAAGAACCAGGTCGTGTTCCGCGTGCCGCTGGAAGCGACCAAGAAGGACGTGAAGGAAGCCGTCGAAAAGCTCTTCAACGTCAAGGTCGGCGCGGTGAATACGATCCGTGCCAAGGGCAAGACCAAATATTTCCGTGGCCGTGAAGGCAAGCGGTCGGACACGAAGAAAGCTATCGTGACGCTGCTTGCGGGTCACTCCATTGACGTCACGACGGGGCTTTCCTGATGGCTTTGAAGCAATTCCGCCCCACATCGCCGGGCCGGCGCGAGCTGGTCATCGTCGATCGTAGTGAGCTGCATAAAGGCAAGCCGGTTAAGGCGCTGACCGAGGGGCTTACGAAGTCCGGCGGCCGCAACAATGCGGGCCGCATCACCGCCTATCGTCATGGCGGCGGTCACAAGCGGACCTATCGCAAGATTGATTTCAAACGCCGTAAGTGGGGCGTGGAAGCGACGGTTGAGCGGCTCGAATACGATCCCAACCGCACGGCGTTCATCGCTCTGCTCAAATACGCCGATGGCGAACTTGCCTACATCATTGCGCCGCAACGTCTGAAGGCTGGCGACACGGTCATCGCCGGTGAGCGTGTCGACGTGAAGCCGGGCAATGCGATGCCGCTGAAGTCGATCCCAGTCGGCACTATCATTCACAATATTGAGCTGAAGCCCTTGAAGGGCGCGCAAATGGCGCGTTCGGCCGGCGCCTATGCTCAAGTCGTTGGCCGCGACGCCGGCTATGCGCAGCTGCGCCTGGGTTCGGGTGAAGTGCGCATGGTGCAGGACGTATGCATGGCGACGATCGGGGCGGTGTCGAACCCCGACAATATGAACGAAGTTTGGGGCAAGGCTGGCCGCTCGAATTGGCTCGGCATTCGTCCCTCGGTTCGCGGCGTCGTCATGAACCCCGTCGATCACCCGCATGGCGGCGGTGAAGGCAAAACCTCTGGCGGCCGTCACCCGGTCACGCCTTGGGGCAAGAAGACCCGCGGCCCCAAGACCCGCAAAACCAAACCGTCGGATCGGCTGATCATTCGCCGCCGTCACTCCAAGAAATCGAGCTGAGGGAAAGATGCCGCGTTCCGTTTGGAAAGGCCCGTTTGTCGACGGTTATTTGCTGTCCAAGGCTGAAAAGTCTGGTGGCGGCGCACGGCCCACGCCGATCAAGACCTGGTCGCGCCGGTCCACCATCATGCCGCAATTCGTCGGTCTCACGTTTCAGGTGCATAACGGCAAGACGTTCACGCCCGTGCTCGTGAGCGAGGACATGGTCGGCCACAAGCTCGGTGAGTTCGCGCCCACGCGCGCTTATTTCGGCCACGGCGCCGACAAGAAGGCCAAGAGGAAGTGAGATGAGCAAGAAGAAGGCTCCTCCGAAGCAGGCCTCCAACGAAGCGCGCGCCGTGCTGCGTTCGCTTCGCATCAGCCCGCAAAAGCTGAACCTCGTGGCGGCGTCTATCCGCGGCTTGTCCGCGGAAAAGGCGAAGAACGAATTGCGCTTCTCGCAGAAGCGCATCGCCAAGGACGTGCTGAAGTGCCTGCAATCGGCGATGGACAACGCCGAGAACAATCATGGCCTCGATCTCGACGGCCTCGTGGTGGCGCAGGCGCATGTCGGCAAGAACATCGTCATGAAGCGTTTCCATGCGCGCGCCCGCGGCCGCGGCGTTCGCATCGAGAAGCATTTCTCTCAAATCACCATCGTGCTGCGCGACACCACCAAGCAGCCTGAAGCGGCGGAGGCGGCCTGATGGGTCAGAAAGTCAATCCGATCGGGTTGCGCGTCGGCGTCAACCGCACGTGGGACAGCCGCTGGTTCGCCAACACCAAGGATTACGGGCGCCTGCTCCACGAGGACATCGCGATTCGCAAATTCCTGCGCGATAAGCTGTCCGCGGCCGGCATCTCGAAGATCATCATTGAGCGTCCGTTGAAGAAGTGCCGTGTCACCGTTCACACCGCTAAGCCGGGCGTGGTGATTGGCAAGAAGGGCGCGGACATCGAGAAGCTGCGCAAGGATCTGGCCAAGATGGCGCCGGACGCCGAGGTGCACCTCAACCTCGTCGAAGTGCGCAAGCCGGAAACCGATGCGACGCTCGTCGCCGAAGGCGTCGCCCAACAACTGGAGCGCCGGGTTGCGTTCCGCCGCGCGATGAAGCGTGCGATGCAATCGGCCATGCGCCTCGGCGCGCAAGGCATTCGTATCAACGTCGCGGGCCGTCTCGGCGGCGCGGAAATCGCGCGTATGGAATGGTATCGCGAAGGCCGCGTGCCGCTGCACACGCTGCGCGCTGATGTCGATTACGGCTTTGCCGAAGCCGACACGGCCTATGGCAAGATTGGCGTGAAGGTGTGGATCTTCAAAGGCGAGATCCTCGAGCACGATCCGATGGCGCAGGACCGCCGGTCGATGGAAACGGGCGAAAGCCGCGAACGTCGCGACCGCGATGACCGTCCGCCGCGCGGCCGTGATGATCGCGGCCCGGGCGGAGATCGCGCGCGTCGTGGTCGCCGTCGCGACGAAAACGCTGAAGCGGAGGGCTGATCCACCATGATGCAGCCAAAGAAAACCAAGTTCCGCCGTGCCCATAAGGGCCGGATTAAGGGGCTGTCGTACAATGGCGCGGCGCTGAATTTCGGCGCCTACGGTTTGAAGGCGTTGGAGCCGGAGCGCATCACCGCCCGCCAGATCGAAGCCTGCCGCCGCGCCATCACGCGCGAAATGAAGCGTCAAGGCCGCGTTTGGATTCGCATCTTCCCGGATGTGCCGGTGTCGAAGAAGCCGAACGAAGTGCGGATGGGCTCCGGTAAGGGCGCGCCCGAATTCTGGGCCGCGCGCGTCGCGCCTGGCCGCATCATCTTTGAAATCGACGGCGTGCCCGATGCGGTTGCGCGCGAAAGCCTGCGTCTCGGCGCGGCCAAGCTGCCGATCCGCACGCGCATCGTCACCCGGTTGGAGGGCGTCTGATCATGGCTAAAGCCTCCGAAGCAACCATCACGAGCTTCCGCGACATGGACGCGGCGCGCCTCGGCGAAGAATTGGTGAAGCTGAAAAAGGAGCAGTTCAACCTGCGCTTCCAGCAAGCCACCGGTCAGCTCGAAAAATCCTCGCGTATCCGCGAAGTCCGCCGCGCTATCGCGCGCGTGCAGACGGCGCTGCGCGAAAAGTCACCGAAAGCGAAGGTGTAAACCGATGCCCCGCCGCGTAATGCTAGGAACCATCGTGAGCGATAAGGGCGACAAAACTGTCGTCGTCCAAGTCGAGCGCACCTATTTGCACCCGCTTCTGAAGAAGACGGTGCGTCGCTCTGCCAAGTTTCACGCCCATGACGAACAGAACGCCTATAAGCCGGGCGAGCTGGTCGAAATCCGCGAATGCCCGCCCAAATCCAAGCTGAAGCGCTGGGAAGTGGTCGGCCGGGCCGGAGCATAACGCCATGATCCAGATGCAAACCAACCTGGAAGTGGCTGACAATTCCGGGGCCAAGCGCGTGATGTGCATCAAGGTGCTGGGCGGCTCCAAGCGCCGCTACGCTACCGTGGGCGACATCATTGTCGTGTCGGTGAAAGAAGCCATGCCGCGCGGCCGCGTGAAGAAGGGCGATGTGCGTAAGGCCATCGTTGTGCGCGTGTCTAAGGACATCAAGCGCAAGGATGGTTCGACCATCCGCTTCGATTCCAACGCCGCGGTGCTCATCAACAATCAAGGCGAGCCGATTGGCACGCGTATCTTCGGACCGGTGCCGCGTGAGCTGCGCTCCCGGAACCAAATGAAGATCGTCTCGCTTGCGCCGGAGGTGCTGTAATGGCCGCCCGCATCCGTAAGAATGACACGGTGATCGTGCTGGCCGGCAAGGACAAGGGCCGTTCCGGCAAGGTGGTCAAAGTTCTGCCGAAGGAAGACCGCGTCGTGGTCGAAGGCGTGAACATGATCAAGCGTCACACCAAGCCCGACATGGCCAACCCGCAAGGCGGCGTGATTTCGCGCGAGGCTGCAATTCACGTTTCCAACGTGGCGCTGCGTGATCCGCAGACCGGCAAAGCGACGCGCGTGGGCTTCAAGGTGAACGACAAGGGCGTGAAGGTCCGCGTGGCCAAGGGCTCGGGAGTTGAGATCGATGTCTGAGGCTTACGAGCCGCGCCTGAAGACGCGCTATAAGAGCGAAATCAGGGGCAAACTGCGCGAGCAGTTCAAATATTCCAACGAAATGCAGATCCCGCGTCTGGAAAAGATCGTGATCAACATGGGCGTTGGTGAAGCGACCCAGGATTCGAAGAAGCTGAAATCGGCGATCGACGCGCTGACGGCGATCGC
>JAUIJZ010000126.1 GCA_030430715.1 Alphaproteobacteria bacterium | reverse complement strand
GCGGTGACCATGGTGGCGGCGTGGATGAGCGCGGAGACCGGCGTCGGGCCCTCCATCGCATCCGGCAACCACACATGCAGGAAGAATTGCGCCGACTTGCCCATCGCGCCGATAAACAGAAGCCCCGCGATGACTTCGACGGCGCGCGCCTGGAAGCCGTCGATGCCGATCATCATGTCCGGATTGGCGGCGGCAGCGTGGAAGACTTCGTCGAACTGGATCGAGCCGTAGCAGAAAAACGCGGCCATGATGCCGAGCGCGAAGCCGAAATCGCCGACCCGGTTAGTGACGAACGCCTTGATCGCCGCGTCATTGGCGCTGCGCTTTTGAAACCAAAAGCCGATCAGCAAATAGGACGCAACACCCACCCCTTCCCAGCCGAAGAACAGCTGTAGAAAGTCGTTCGACGTCACCAGGGCGAGCATCGAGAAGGTGAAGAAGGAAAGGTAGGAGAAGAACCGCGCGCGGTGCGGATCTTCGGCCATGTAGCCAATCGAATAGACGTGAACCAGGAACGAAACCGTGTTCACCACCACCAGCATGATGGCCGAGAGCGCGTCGATGCGCACGCTCCAGGTCGAGCTAAAACCGGCAACATCGATGAAGCGGAACAGCTCAACGACGCGCTCGTCACCGCCGCCACCGATGAATTCGAGAAAAATCGGCCACGACAATGCCAGCGACAGGCCAATCGACGCCGTGGTGACGGCCATGGCCACCTTGTCGCCGATATAACGCTGCAACAGCCCTGCGAACGCTGCTGCAACCAGCGGCGCAAGGACGATGACGGCTTCGGTCGAAAACTCCACCTCAGCCTCGCATCTGGTTGATGTCTTCGACGGCGATGCCGCCGCGATTGCGGAAATAGGTGACGAGAATAGCCAAGCCGACAGCCGCCTCGGCGGCCGCGACGGTCAGCACCAGCATGGCGAAGATCTGTCCCTCGATGTTCTGCAGATAGGCGGAGAACGCGACCAGGTTGATGTTCACGGCGAGCAGGATCAGCTCGATGGACATCAGGATGATGATCACGTTCTTCGCGTTAGCAAAGATGCCGAAGCAGCCAATCGTGAACAGCGCCGCCGCCACGATGAGATAATGTGCGAGCCCGATATCCATCAGTTCAGTCCCTGACCTGGACGGATGTCCTTGAGTTCCACCGCCTGAGAGCGACGGCGTCCGACCTGAGCGGCGATGTCCTGTTTCTTCACACCCGGGCGGTGGCGCAGCGTCAGCACGATGGCGCCGATCATCGCGACAAACAAAATGAGCCCGGCGAGCTGAAACACCAGCAGATACTGAGTGTAGAGCACTTGGCCGATCGCCTCGGCATTGGTGATCTCGCTGACGCCCTCGGGCGCGATCGCAAGCGGCGCGCCGTTAGCGGAAGTCGCCGCGACCGCGACCAGGCCTAACTCGCCAAGCAAAGCCAGCGCGATCAGAAAGCCAACCGGCAGATAGCTCAGGAAGCCTTGTTTCAACTCGACGAAATCAACGTCGAGCATCATCACAACGAACAGGAAGAGCACGGCGACGGCGCCGACATAGACGACCACCAACAGCATCGCCAGGAATTCCGCGCCCAGCAGCACGAACAGACCCGCCGCCGTGAAGAAGGTCAGAATAAGAAACAGCACGGAGTGCACGGGATTGCGCGCGGAAATAACCGCGATCGCAGAAACGATCGCGACTGCCGCAAGCACATAGAAGGCGATCGCCGCCAGCATCAGCCCCTCTTCCCTCTCCGCCGTCGACGCCTACCGGTAAGGCGCGTCGAGTTCCAAATTCTTCGCGATCTCCCGCTCCCAGCGATCGCCGTTCGCGAGCAGACGTTCCTTGTCGTAATAGAGTTCTTCACGCGTCTCGGTGGCGAACTCGAAGTTCGGCCCCTCAACGATGGCGTCCACCGGACACGCTTCCTGGCAGAACCCGCAATAAATGCACTTCACCATGTCGATGTCGTAGCGCGTGGTGCGCCGCGAACCGTCTTCGCGCGGTTCGGCCTCGATGGTGATGGCTTGAGCCGGGCAAATCGCTTCGCAAAGCTTGCAGGCAATGCAGCGCTCTTCCCCGTTCGGATAGCGGCGCAGCGCGTGCTCACCCCGGAAACGCGGCGACAACGGTCCCTTCTCAAAGGGGTAGTTCACGGTCGCTTTGCGTTTGAAGAAATATTTCATGCCGAGCGCAAACCCACCCAGCATATCGAGCATCAGCGCGCCTTTAGCGGCTTGGAGCAAGCGCGACATTCCTAGCCTCCCGCCAAGGTCGCGTTGGCGCCAGGCGCCAGAAACGTGACGTAATAGCCAATTGCGATAACCGCGACGAGCGAAGTGGGCAGGAATATCTTCCACCCCAAACGCATCAGCTGGTCGTAGCGGTAGCGCGGCACGATCGCCTTCACCATCGCGAACATGAAGAACACTGCCCAGATCTTCACGCCAAAGAAGATGAAACCGAGCGCCGGATTATCAAGCGGTCCCCACGGCAAGTGCCAGCCGCCAAGGAACAGGATGTTGATCATCGCGCACATCAGCACGATGTTCAGATATTCCCCGATCATGAACAGCAGGTACGGCGTCGAGCTGTATTCGACCTGATAGCCGGCGACGAGTTCCGATTCCGCTTCGGGCAGGTCGAACGGCGGACGGTTGGTCTCGGCGAGCGCGGATACGAAAAACACCACCAACATGGCCAGCATAGTGACGCCAACCAAAATGTTGCTGGGAAATTCCGCAAAATTGAAGATGCGGAACCCGTGCCACATCCAAATGCCGTCACGCTGGCTGTCTACGATGACGCTGAGATTCAGAGAGCCAACCAGCAAGAGCACCGAAATGATCACGAAACCGATCGAGACTTCGTAACTGACCATTTGCGCCGCCGAACGCAGCGCGCCCAGAAACGGATATTTCGAGTTCGACGCCCATCCACCCATGATGATGCCGTAGACGCCGAGCGAGCTGATCGCGAACAGATAGAGGATTCCGACATTCAAATCGGAAATGACAATGTTGTTGCCGAACGGGATCACCGCCCAACCGATGAAGGCGAGCACGAAGGTTATCAGCGGCGCCAGGATGAACACCGTCTTGTTGGCGCCCGCGGGGATGACGATCTCTTTCAGCACGAATTTGAAGAAGTCGGCGAAAGATTGCAGCAAGCCGAACGGGCCAACGACGTTCGGCCCCTTCCGTATTTGTACCGCCGCCCAAACCTTGCGATCGAACAGCAGAATGAAAGCTAGCGTCAGCAGCAAATAGATCATGATGCCGAGCACTTGGCCCGTCTTCATGAGCGCCCACTCAGCCTCGACGGGCCAGCGGACAAACGGAACGTAGTCGCCGTTGGGGTTCATTCCGCCGCCACCTTCATGGCGCCTTCAGCGCGCTGACGTGAACATTCCGCCATGGTTTTGGAGGCCCGTGCGATCGGGTTGGTCAAATAGAAATCGGCCACCGGCGAACGGAAGGGCTCCGAGCCAAGAGAACCCTCGCCGCCAATTTGCGCGGGATCGAACGCGGCCGCTTCAGCCGCGCCCGGCGCATAATCGACTTGGCCGAACGTAGGATGGTCCGCGATCATCTTGGCGCGCAATGCTTCCAGCGAGTCGTAGGGCAGCGTCTTGCCCAAAACGCCCGAAAGCGCGCGCAGGATCGTCCAATCGTCCTTCGCCTCGCCTTTCGGGAAGGTCGCGCGGCGCCCGTATTGGACACGGCCTTCAGTATTGACCCAGGTGGCGTCTTTTTCCGTGTAGGCAGCGCCCGGCAGGATGATGTCCGCGCGATGCGCGCCCTTATCGCCATGGGTGCCGAGATAGATCACCGTTCCGGCGCTCGGCAGGTCGACTTCATCGACGCCCAACAGGAATAGCGTGCTGACGCCGCCGTCCAGCATCTCACGGGCGCTCTTGCCTCCTTGTCCAGGGATAAACCCGAGATCGAGAGCAGCCACACGCGAAGCGGCGCTATGCAATATGTTGAAGCCGTTCCAACCTTCTTGGATGGCGCCAATCTCGGCGGCGAGCTTGCCGGCGGCGCGCAGCACGGCAGCGGCGTCGGAACGCGCCAAGGCGTCGGCGCCGACGATGATCATCGGCTTCTTGGCGTTCTTCAGCACGTCGCCAAAGCCGCCAAGATTCGTGATGGATTGCGGGCCGGCGCCGATGTGCGCGTAGCGATACGTCAGATCCGACGCTTCGCCGATCAGGCCGATCTCGGCGCCGCGAAGCCACGCGCGGCGGATACGTGCATTGAGTACGGGCGCCTCAACGCGCGGATTGGCGCCGATGAGCAAAATGGCGTCCGCATCATCGATGCCGGCAATGGTTGAATTGAACAGATACGAAGCGCGCGACCCGGCGGCGAATGCGCCGCTGCCTGAGCCACAATCCGTGTTCGCCGAACCCAGGGCGCGGAACAGATCGAGCGTGGCCTTCATGCTCTCGGCGCAGGCCAAATCCCCAGCGATAGCGCCAATGCTGTTCGGATCGCCCTTCAGCGCTGCGGCAACGGCATCAAGTGCTTCGGGCCAAGCAGCGGGACGCAACTTGCCCTGCTCGCGAATATAAGGCCGATCAAGGCGCTGACGCTGCAGGCCGTCTTCGGCGTAGCGCGTTTTGTCGGAAATCCACTCTTCGTTGATCTCATCGTTCACGCGCGGCAACACGCGCAGCACCGCATCGCCGCGAGAATCGACACGAATGTTCGAGCCGAGTGCGTCCATCACGTCGATGGTCTCGGTTTTCTTCAGTTCCCAAGGACGCGCGTTGAAGGCGTAAGGCTTCGAGGTCAGCGCACCCACGGGGCAAAGATCGATCACGTTGGCGGAAAGCTCGCTTTGCAGCGACGCCTCCAGATAGGTCGTGATCTCCATGTCTTCGCCGCGGCCGGTGGCGCCAAGCTCGGCGGCGCCGGCCACCTCGGTCACGAAACGGACGCAACGCGTGCATTGGATGCAACGCGTCATCACCGTCTTCACCAACGGGCCCATGAATTTCTCTTCCACGGCGCGCTTGTTCTCATCGAACCGGGAACCGCCACGGCCGTAAGCCATGGATTGATCTTGCAGATCGCACTCGCCGCCCTGATCGCAGATCGGGCAATCCAGCGGGTGATTGATCAGCAGGAATTCCATCACCCCTTCCCGCGCCTTGGTGACGGTGGGGCCTTGGGTGATGAGTTCGTTCAGTTTGTCATCGCGCGGGGGCGGTAAATCCTTCACTTGCTGCGCGCATGAGGCGACCGGCTTTGGTCCGGCCCTGCCGCCGACACGCACCTCGATGAGGCACATCCGGCAATTGCCGGCGACCGACAGCCGCTCATGATAGCAAAAGCGCGGAATCTCAGCGCCGGCGGCTTCGCACGCCTGCAGCAAAGTGAGTTCCGGAGGGACGTCGACTTCCGTGCCGTCGACGAGAATTTTGGTCATGCCCAAGTCCGCTTTCGCGGGAGCGCATGAACGATTTATTGCGCCGCGGCAAGGGGGCGAAAGGTCCCGAGCCGCTGCGAATCACTCGCAATCATCCGTCCCGAACTGAATAGAGCTCTCAGAGCTTCATGATCGAATCTTTGCCCACCACAGTGGTCCATTCTCTTACGCGGAAACCTTTGGCGACGCCTCCCGTCACGTAAGGGTCCTGCGCGGCGAATGCCTCCACCTGATTTTTTGTATCTGCCTGACAGAATGACACGCCGATCATCGGATCGCCGTCAGCACAAGCGCCAGCCAGCACAACAAGACCGTCCGCCTCGCCTTTTTTGAGGTGAGCCAGATGCGCCGCGCGATGCGGCTCCCGTTTCGTCAGGTAGTCCGCCTCAAAATCCAGAAAGAGCAAAAAATGTTTCATAACCGCACCGAGATTCGCCGCCGCACCTAAGGCTGAACCGGCTGAAGCAGCCCATTAGCCTCCAGCCACCAATAAAAAGATTGAATCCAGTGATCGCTGGAAAAACCCTGCTGGTTCATGCCGTAGCCATGGCCGCCAGCGTTGAACATGTGGAATTCAGGACTCGCGCCCGCTTCCCGCAGCGTCATGACCAGATCTAGCGTGGACTGAAGCGCGATCGGGTCGTCTGCCGAAACGGCGGCGAAGACAGGCGGCAGATCTGTGGGAATTTGAATCTCTTCGCCAAATAGTCCGCCATAGATCGGAGCGGCGAAGTTGGGCCGCGCAGCCGGGTCCGCTTGCAGCAACGCCCCCGCCGCGACACGGGCGCCAGCCGAAAAACCAACAATGCCCACGCGTTGTGGGTCCACACCCCATTCCTGCGCGCGTGATCTTACTAAAGCCAAAGCCTGCACCGCGTCGGCAACGCCGTATTGAGCGATGTCCGCCATCGGACTTGCGGCCGGCTGCCCATCATCCGCGGCGGGACGGCGCGCCATCAGAGCCCCAAAGGAAGCCATGAACCCGGCTTGATCGGGCGGCGTCTCACGCGTGCGATACTTCAGAACGAATGCCGCGATGCCGCGTGAAGCGAGCCATTGGGCCACATCAGACCCCTCGCTCTTTATACTCAGGAATAGAAAGCCTCCTCCTGGCGCAACGACGACGGCAGCACCGGTCGCGCGCGAAGGGTCAGGCAAATAGGCCGTCAGGGTCGGCTGAGTGACATTGCGTACAATCGGATTGGGAAATGTCCCATCTCCAAACGAGCCCGTGACCTCCTGCTGCGTCCAATTTTCGGAGCCCGGCGCAGGACCCGGCCAAACATTCATCGTCTCCTCCGCCGTGATCGCTGCGGGATCAGAAACGGCCGTCGCACAAGCGCCGAGCAGCGCGCACGCCAGAAAGGCCACAATGCTTCGCTTCATCGTTTTCCCCCCTGACACTCTCTGCGGCACACAGGTCGCCTATTCCGCGGCAACCGCCTTAACCTGATGTACGCCCTTGGCCGCGCGATAACGGTCAATGCGCTGCTCAATCTCACCGCGGAAGCATCTGATCAGACCTTGGATCGGCCAAGCGGCCGCGTCACCCAGCGCGCAGATCGTGTGCCCCTCAACCTGGCCCGCCACGTCCAAGAGCAGATCGATCTCACGATGTTCGGCTTCGCCCTTGGCCATGCGTTCAAGCACGCGCCACATCCAGCCGGTGCCTTCCCGGCACGGCGTGCACTGGCCGCAACTTTCATGCTTGTAGAAATAGGCGATACGCGAAATGGCGCGGATCATGTCCGTCGACTGATCCATGACGATAACAGCCGCCGTTCCCAGGCCCGAGCGATGCGGCGCCGCTGAGAGCGAGTCGAAATCCATCAGCATGGTTTCGCATTCTTCGGCTTTCAGCATGCGCACCGAGGAGCCGCCCGGGATCACCGCT
>JAUIJZ010000018.1 GCA_030430715.1 Alphaproteobacteria bacterium | reverse complement strand
CCGTTCCGTCCCAAGACAACGCCGCGCGCACATCCGCGATCGCCGCTTCAATGACGGCCAGCGGGCTAACGGCGAGCGGATTGAGCGTGGCGGCGCAATGTTCGAGGCGCGCGGTTTCCAGCAAATCGCTGGCCAGCACTTGAAGTTGACGCGCGGAAGCAGTGGTGGCGTCGATCAATTGGCCCTGCTGGTCGCTCATCGGCCCAGCGCCGCGAACCAAATCCGCACAGCCCAAAATCACATTCAGCGGCGTGCGGATTTCATGCGCCACATTCATCAGCAAACGCAGGCGCGCTTGCGCAGCCTCGGCCGCCGCTCTCTCCCTCTCCTCCAGCACGCGCGTGATCGCCGCGCGCTCCTCAAGCAAAGCGCTGACGCCCAACGCCAGAACAGCGCTGAGAACGAGATGCGCTTGGAGCAAAGTGATGCGGTCGGTCGCGTCCGCGATAAGGGCGCTGCCGCCGCGGTCATTGGCGCCGACAAGCGGCAAGACAAACCAGGCCGCAGCCGCGATCGTCACAGCCACGCCCAAGGCGCGGAACCGCACCGCGGCGACCATCGCAAGCGGCGCGATCAAGAACACCGGCAAGAACGGATCCCAAACCGCGATAGCGATAAGAAGCGCAGCCAGCACGCCCGCGCCGATCAGCGCCGCGCGCATGCCATCCTCGGTGCGCAAATCGGCCAGGGCGTGACGCGTCACCGAGAGGCCCAGCGGCACGACGATCAGCAAACCGAGCACATCGGGCAGCCACCAAGCGCGCACCAGATCGATATCCAGACTGATCGGCGTCAGGGCGAGCCCGCCCGCAAGCACAAACGTGCTTAAGGCTGGCGCCAACACCGCCGCCCCCATCATGCAGGGGATGATGGTCGCGAAAGGCCCCTTCCCCGAAGAGATGCGCCCCAAGCGCGTGCGCAGGATCACATAAGCGAGCGCGATCTCGCTCAAATTCGCAAGCGTGAACAGCCCTGATCTGGCCAGGCCGTTGCCGCACATCATGTTGGCAAGGAAAATCGCCGAAGCAATCGCGGCCCACGCCTCCAAACGCCCTTGAAGACGGGAGTCGAGGCGGAGCAACGCCACCAGCGCAATACCATTCACCGGCCAAAACGCCGCCAAGGGCGAGTTGACGCGCGTCGCCTCCATGGCCGCGATAGCGGCGATGCCGGTTATGAAGAACAGCGCGACCTTGGCGCCGTTGCTGGAAAGCAGCGGAGAGCTAGATGTACCAATCATCCGACTTCCGCCGTTCTGGACCGTCATAGCCAGGATCATCGCGCCGCCTGCGATCGGGCCCAAAATAAGTGTCGGTCTCGATATAGCGGCGCGGCGTCTCTAAAACTTGACGCACGCCGCGCGCCAGCATCGCCTCAGAGATCGGCTTGGTCAGGAAGGCATCGGCGCCAGCGTCGCGCGCCGACTTGATTACGCCCATCTGATTTTGGCCGGATACGATAATCACCGGCATGCGTCGCGCCGGATGATCCGGCGTCAAACGCAGTGCGCGTAAAAAATCGAGACCACTCTCTCCGCTCAAACCGACATCAACCAGAGCGAAGTCGTACGACAAGCATTCAAGATGCGCGCGTGCGTCGCTCGTCGAACCGACAGCGTCGATCCGTGCAACCTCAAGATTCTGAAGCAGTTGCGTAAGTAAGAAGCGCATGTGCTTGTTATCCTCAAGCACAAGCGCACTTGCGTGCGATTGCATCGGCGTCTCCCGCCAACCGATGTCGGCGGAAACGATTAAATGAGGGTGAAAAACAACCCGTGATTAGTCAGTTGCAGCGCCCGCTATCTTTGCGCTAGGCGCGTGCGCGGCGGAGAGTTTTTTCGGCGCCACGGCACGCCAGCTTTCATCGAGATAATCGATCAATTTGCCCATGGGCGGCTTGGCTTTCGCGCTGAATTTAAAGCTCACCCAGCCGGAGCGGCCCAGACCGTAGCCAGTCGGCTCGGCGCCTTTCATTTTAAGCGCCTCTTCGGCGCGAAACGGCAATTTCATCGAGCAATTGAAGCCGTCATCGCTCTCGGACAAAAACAAAAACACTTTCTTACCGCCAACCTTGAAGGCGCGCTCACCCCACGGGAAATCCTCAATCGTCGTGGGATATTTTATCGCCGCAGCGCGCAGTTTTTTTGCGCAATCGTGCGTTAGCGGCTTACTCATAATTGCCCGCCTTAAAGCTTCTGGTACATAATCAGCGCGTCAACATAACCGAGCTTGGGGTGGTTGAACGCCTCCGGCACGCGCCCGGCAATTTCAAAGCCGTTCGATGTCCATGTTTTCACCGCGCGCTCATTGCTGGCAATCACCATATTGAATTGCATGGCGCGAAAGCCGCGCGCCCGCGCATGCTCCAGCGAATGCGCCAGCATGGCCCGCGCGATGCCCTTGCCGCGCGCCTGCGGCGAGGTCGCGTAGCTCGCATTGGCGACATGTGCGCCGGCGCCGGGCTGATTGGCGCGCAAATACGATGTCCCAAGGATCGCATCGTCCTGCACGACGAACACTTCATTGCCCGGCGCGAACCAATAGGCCAGCGCATCGGCGCGGGCCATGTCGCGCGGCAATGTCAAGGTTTCGCCCTCGCGGATAATCGGCTCGAGGATCGCCCAGATCGCATCCGCGTCGGCGTCAACCGCAGGCCGGATGAGCATCAGCGCGCCTTGGCTTTCGCTTGCTCCAGCGCATCGACGGCGGCGTCGAAGGCCAGCATCGTGCTAGCGTGGCGCGGCGGATATTCACGGACGCCTTCCAGGTGCCGCAGCTCCCAGAAGCGCCCTTGCGGCGGCGCCCCGCCCTCTTTGAGCATCTCACGCAAGGCATCGCGCGCTTCGCGGATTTCCGCCGGCGACGCGCCAATCGCATTCATCGCCAAAACAGCGGTCGAAGCCTGGCCGAGCGCGCACGCTTTCGGATGCACGGCGATTTCGCTCACCACGCCGTCTTGAAGCTTGAGTTCAACCGTCACCACGGAACCGCAGACACGGCTGACCTTGGTCGCCGCGCCGTCCGGCGCTTCGAGCCGGCCGATATGAGGAATGTCGGCGGCGAGTTCGAGCACCCGGCCGTGGTAGAGATCGTCCATCCGCCATAATGTGGCCCAGGCCATCGCCGATGCAAAGCCGCAGCGGAGTTTCCATGCGCAGACGCCTCTTTTTGACCGGCGCCCTTGCGGCGCTACCCGGCCTCGCTTGGGCGCAAGACCAAGCGCCGCAGCCGCAACCCGAACCGCCGCCGCTGATTACGGCGCAAAATGAATTGGAACGGGCCTTTCTCGCCGCTTTGCATGATGAAGACGCGCGCGCGGCCTTCCGGCGCGAATTCCTGGTTAGCCAGGTGATCGTGGCGCTGGAGTCGGACGCTGGCGACGCGGAACCGCGCGAAGTGCAACTGGGCCCAGAACGCACCGCGGCAGCGATTTTCACTTCAAGCACACGCATGAGCGGCGTGCTCGGTCCCGCTGCCGCGCGCCGTGTGATGAGCGGACGCGAAGCGCTCACGCTGCTGCACGGCAAGCATGTCGTGCTGAACTACCGCCTCGCGCCGATGCTGACGCTTGAGCCGGAAGATGTCGCGGAATGGCTCGACGACTAGTCCGGCCCGCCGAGCAATCCGTCACCGCCGCAGCGGCGATCATACAAACCGCGCGTGCGGGCGAGGCGCGCATCGCCATTTGCGTCGAACAGATGCGCCTGCCAGGTATGCGTGCAACCTGAAGCGGAAACGGTTCTGCGGCACACTTGCGCTGGCGGATCGCCGCGCCCGCTGGCGGCGCCCGGCGCCGAGCAATTGAAATCGCTGCGGCGTAAATCTGCCGTCACGGCGCTGATGGCGAGGCCTGCGCTGTAACGGCTATTCACCGTGCGCTCAAAATTGCTCAGCGTCGCTTGTTCTGATGCGCTGCGCCAATCGCCCAGATCGAGCGGCGCCGAAGGAATGGCGCCGACGCCCGAAGGCGGCGCCACGCCGCTGACCGGCGCTGTGGCGCACGCGGCCAAGGCCAAACCCAGCGCGCCCAATGCAAACGCCCGCTTCAAATACATACCGGCCTTCATGGCCCCTCTCCCTCTATCGCGTCCTACCGCGCGCCCAGGCACAACACGTCATAACCGGCGACCGGCTCGGCGCGTCCGCGCTCCTGCACCACATACCAATCATGCGCGCAATCGCGCTCAAAAATTTCGATCCGGCACTCCAGACGCCCCTGATCCTCGCAGGCAAAGCCATTGGCCTCGAGGTCAGCACTCATCTCCGCCGCATTTTTTCCAGCGAGCCGCTGACGCATCTGCGCCTGCAGAGCCGGCGCATAGACTGCCGGATCGGCGCTGCGCCATTGGCCGAAATCGATGCCTCCTGGGGCGCGGCCCTCGGGCGGCGCTGCCTGGCCGGTCGCGGCCAAACTCGGCGGCGGCAGGGCCGAGCCGCGCTCTGCCGGGAATGGCGCTCCGCTCGATCCGATGACAGGCGTGCTTTCCGTCGCGGCGCATGCTGCAAGCGCCAGCGCCGCCGCCAAGATTATCAGCGTTCGCATCCTATTCCTCGCGTCCCCGCCAGGGCTGTGGATTAGGCGCTGAGGACGCTGGCCGCAAGGCGCGGGGCCGCTTGCATCTCAGCCGCCGCGCTTCTCTAACGGGCTGCGGAGGACGACATGACGCAAACAGGCTGGACACGTCGCGGGGCGCTCGTCGCGGCGACGGCGACAGCGGCATGCGGCCGCGCGGTGGAGACGCCGCCCTATGCGGGCGAAGTCAGCTTCGCGCACGGCATTGCATCAGGCGATCCGGCCGCCGACCGCGTCATCATCTGGACGCGCGTGACCCCAGCACAAGCCGGACCAGTGCCGGTGCGCTGGATTCTGGCGCGCAACCGCGATCTCACCGACATCGTGAAAACCGGCATCGCCGAGGCGAACGAAGCGCGCGATTACACCATCAAGATCGACGTCACCGGCCTGCGCGCCGGCGCGCCGTATTTCTACGGCTTCCGCGCGGGCGAAGCGGAAAGCGCGGTCGGCAAAACGCGTACGCTGCCGCGCGGGCGCACAAACGCGCTGAAATTCGCCATCACTTCCTGCGCGTCTTATCCGCATGGTTTCTTCAACGCCTACGAAGCCATCGCGGCGCGCGACGATGTCGATGTCGTCATCCATCTGGGCGATTACATCTACGAATATGGGCTCGCGGGATACGGCCGCGAAAGCGCGATCCGCCTGGGGCGTATTCCCGCGCCGGATGTCGAGTGCGTCCGGGTCGAGGATTATCGCCAACGCCATGCACAGTACAAATCCGAAACCGAATTGCAGGCCGCGCACGCCGCCGCGCCCTGGATTGTCGTGTGGGACGATCACGAAACCGCCAACGACGCGTGGGGCGGCGGCGCTGAAAATCATCAGGCGGATGAAGGCCAATGGGCGGCGCGCAAACGCGCGGCGTTGCAAGCCTATTATGAGTGGATGCCCATCCGCGAACCCGAACCAGGCCGCGCGTTCGAAGCGATCAACCGCTCGTTCCAGTTCGGCGATCTCGCTACGCTGATCATGGTCGAGACGCGGCTGCTCGCGCGCACGCAGCCCTTCGATTATGCCGCGAACTTGCCGATCGAACGCCAACGCTGGAATTTCGCCAACCCCGCGGCGCCGGCAGCGCTGCGCCCTGGCGAGGCCGATACGCCCGGCATGCAATTGCTGCCGGCCATCTATGAGGATGTGGGCGGCGAGTTGCGGCCCGTGCTCGATTGGCGGCGCGCGCAAACGCTGGCTCAGCAGGCGCAGAATCTGCCACAGGGCTTTTATCTCGCGCCCGATGCAGAGGCGCTGAACACCGCGCTGAACCAACCTGACCGCGTCATGCTGGGGGATGCGCAGCAGGATTGGCTGAGCCAAGAACTCACGCGTTCAACGCAAGCCGGCACGGCCTGGCAGCTGCTCGGCAATCAGGTGATCATGGCGCGCGTCGATGCGCCCGATCTTTCGGCGCTGCCGCCGGAAATGGTCGCCGCGCAATTGGGGCCAGACATGGCGCGGCTTCTGCGCATGACGCGCTTTCCCTTCCCGCTCAATCCCGATGCGTGGGACGGCTACCCTCGGGCGCGAGCGCGCGTGCTCGAAGCGATACGTGCGGCAAGCGCCAACGCCATCGTGCTCTCGGGCGATAGTCACATTGCCTGGGCCAATGAGATTTCCGATGCGCAAGGACCTGTCGCCAGCGAATTGGGCGCCGCCTCGATCACGTCGCCAAACGATGCGGAATTACTCGCCGCGGCGGGCGTCGATTTCTCCGGCGCTCTGCGCGCGCGCAATCCGCACGTGAAATGGGTCGAGCCGCATGGGCGCGGCTTCCTGCTGCTGACGCTCACCAAGGAAGAAGCGCTGGCCGAATTCTTCGCCGTATCGACGATTGATGCGAAGCAATTCGAAACGGAGCGCGTAGCGGCGTTCACCATCGCGCCGATGCCCGGCGCGGAGATAACGCCCGCTTAGGCGGCCTTGCGCACAGTTTCGCGTTCCGGCGGCGTGACCGGCTCGGTTTTCACCGCGCGCATCAGCATGCCGTGCACGAACAGATTGGCCGCATTCAGATCGCGGCCGGAATGCAGCGCATAGGCGCGCAGCGTATCAGCGAGGGCGAGGAATTGTTCGGCGCTCATGAGCACGGGCTATGGCCTGAGTCGGCGACGAAAACGTGAATCAGATGTGACGCAATTGTGTTCTCAGCTCTTGGCGCCGCCGACGCGCAGCGCCGCGCCACGCGCCAGCGCCTCCCATTCCGGCGACGGACGCCCATCGAGCCATTCTTCGGCCAATTCGCCTAAAACCGGCGCGTATTTGAAGCCATGCCCCGAGCAAGCCGAGAAAAGCAGCACACGCTCATGCGCCGCACTCGGCTTGATGAGAAAACTTTCATCTGGCGTCACGGTGTAGAGGCAGCGCGCCATCCGTACCGGATTGGGATCGTGCTTCGGCAAAAGCAGCCGCGCATGCGCGCCGAACATGTCCGCGTCTTTTTCGTCCGGCTCGCGCACGTGCGCGGGATCGTCCACGGCCCCGCCAATGGCGTGCAGGCCGAGCTTGTACAGCCCGCGCGGCGCCGGCATGCCATAGACGCCGTCTTCATTGTCGATGAACATGGCCGGCAAGAGGCGCGGCTCCTGCGTAGCGAACCAGGCTACGATGCGGCGCTTGATTTCCAGCTTACCGGTGAACTCGGGCAGCAACGTGCGCGCCCACGCGCCCGCGGCGACAATCACCGCGTCGAATTCCTGCGTCTGGCCATTGATGCGCAGCACAGGCCCCTCAATCGGGGCCTCGATACGGGTATTGTGGTGGAGAGATGCCCCCCAACGCGGCGCCTGACGCAACAAAAAGGCGCGCGTCGCATCGGCGCCGATCACGCCGCAATCTTCCTGGCGCAGCACATCCCATTCATAGGGCATGGCGATATAACCGCGTGTCAGCGGATGGATCGCATCGCCGCGCATCGGCGCCGCCGGTTTCGTGCTCAGCGCCGCGCACGCTTCGATAAAAGACGAGCCGCGCGGCCCAGCCATCAGCCCGCCAGTCCACTCGATCAGCGGTCCGCCATAAAGACCTTCCCACACGCGCCATAACGCGCCAGCGCGCCGCGCCAGCCGCACGAACACTTCGCCCTCGCCGGGCGTGAGGCGCATCATGCGCGTGTCGCCGTGCGAAGAGCCGAACTCATGCAGCGGCGAAAATTGTTCGAAACCGGAAATCTTGTGCCCGGCCAAAGCCAGACGCGCACAGATGCTCAATCCGGCGATGCCAAGCCCAACGACCGCGACTTTCATGCATCCGCTTTAGCGGCGTTCGCGGCGCTGTGGAAAGCTTATTCGGCGCGCGGTCGCGTGCTGGCCAGAATGCCGCGCAGCCCCCACGGCGTCGCCTGCTCCATACGGGTCAGACGTTCGTCGAATTGCGGGTGCCGCGAACGGCGCCGGCGCACCCAATCGCGCGCATGCGTGCTCGACGCCACCAGCAATACGATGCCCGTCACGATCATGATTGCGCCAACCGGGAGCGGCGTCACCAGCAGCGGCAAACCAAATACAATCAGACCCGCGCCGAGCCCGATGCCCGCAACGCGCAGCAGAAGACCCACAAACGCCATAAGCCCAATTTAGCACCAGATCCTGGCCGCGCCAGTTTGCATGACGTCGCGCCGGGCGTGTGATGAAGTGGGGCGCATGAGTCTCAAGGATAAAATCAAGACCCACGTCGAGACGTTCGATGCTTGGGCCCGCCCCTGGGCGCAGCGCTCCAAGCTGCGGGGATGGGCTTACGAATTCCTGTTGTTCGGCCTCAAACAGGCTTGGGCTTCGCTGTTCGCGGCCTGCATGCTCGCGCTCATTCTCGGCACGCATTTCTTCTGGCCGGATGAAGCGCCGCTGGCGCGCTACGATTTCCTCGTGCTTGGCGCGGTGGCGATCCAGGCGGCGCTGCTCCTAACCAAGCTTGAGCGCTGGGACGAGGCGATTGTCATCCTCGTTTTCCATATCGTCGGCACGGCGATGGAAATTTTCAAAACGGCGCAGGGCTCGTGGATTTATCCCGAAGAGAGCCTACTGCGCATCGCCGGCGTGCCACTCTATTCAGGCTTCATGTATGCGTGCATCGGTTCGTATCTCGCGCGCGCCTGGCGGCTGTTCGAGATCAAATTCATCGCCTACCCGCCGCTTTGGACCACATGGCTGCTGGCGATCCTCGCCTACGTTAATTTCTTCACGCACCACTACACGATCGACATACGCTGGGGCCTTTTCGCGTTTTCCGCGCTGATCTTCTGGCGCGGCTGGTTCGTTTTCACGCCGGACCGCACACCACGCCGCATGCCGCTCTTGATGGGTTTTCTACTGGTGGCGCTCTTCATCTGGTTCGCGGAAAATCTCGGCACCTTTGCGTCCGCCTGGGTCTATCCGGATCAGGAGGATGGCTGGCGCATGGTCTCCATCGCCAAGCTCGGCTCTTGGTATTTGCTGATGCTGCTCAGCTTTGTACTCGTGACTTTGGTGCATAAGCCCGAAGAGACGACGATGCCCGATCCAGCCGCGGAAGAAACGGCCGCCGCGCCTAAGCAAGCGTGACCCCGCCGCCGAACGCCTGGCGTCGGTATGGGGCTTACCCGATCCGGGCGCGGCGACGTGGTGCGCACGACCCTCGGCCAATCTTGAGCCCGGCTATTCGCCGATAAAGTGCAGCTTCACGCCGCGGCGGTGCGGATCGCGGCGATGCTCGAATACGAACACGCCCTGCCATGTGCCGAGCTGAAGCGCCCCCTTCTCAATGGGAACGGACAGATGCGTCTGCGTCAGCGCTGAGCGGATATGGGCGGGCATGTCGTCCGGCCCTTCTGCGTCATGGATGTAGGGCCCATCCTCCGGCGCGACGCGCTCGAAATAAGCCGCCATATCCTTCACAACATCCGGATCGGCGTTTTCCGTGATCAACAACGATGCGGAGGTGTGCCGGATGTAGAGCGTCACGAGCCCGTCCCGCACGCCCTCATTCGAAAGCCAGGCGCGCAGCTCGCGCGTGATCTCGTAGAGACCCTTGCCGGACGTGGGGATTGAGAGTGCGTGAAAGGCTTGGCGCATCACCCCTCACCCGGCCGCTGCGCGGCCACCCCTCTCCCATAAGGAAGAGGGAAATACCTCAGCCGTACCCTGCAAGCTTCAAGAAGCGATTGCGCAGTTCCGCATCGTCCTTGAACGCGCCGGTGAACTGGGTCGTCACCGTGGTGACGTCCTTATGGTGCACACCGCGCGTGGACATGCATTGGTGCTCTGCGTCGATCAGCACGGCCACGCCGCGCGGCTTCAGCGTCTCTTCGATCGCCTGAGCGACTTGGGAGGTCATGGTTTCCTGCGTCTGCAGGCGCTTGGCGAAAATCTCGACCACGCGCGCGATCTTGGAAATGCCGACCACGGATTCCGTCGGCAGATAGGCCACAAACGCCTTGCCGAGAAAGGGTGCGATGTGGTGCTCGCAATGGCTCTCCACATCGATCTGCTTCAGCATGACCATGTCGTCATAGCCGTTCACATCTTCGAACACGCGGCTGAGTTCATCGGCGGGATTTTCATCATAGCCTCTGAACCATTCGCGGTAGGCGTCGACGACGCGCTTGGGCGTATCCTTCAGCCCCTCGCGGTCCGGATCGTCGCCAGCCCATGCGATCAACGTGCGCACCGCTTCCATGGCCGCTTCACGCGAAGGCCGCTGCTCGTCCGCCTCTTCAGGCGAGCGCCACTTCAGGATTTCACTCATTAAGCTTAGGTCCTTGGTCTGAGGGACGGAGGTCGAGCCGGGAGGGTTCCAGGCCAGATACGGCCGATACGGACACCCGGACTTAACGCCCGCCCGATTTTTCCTCAGGCGACGGGACCCCAAATGGCCCCCAACTTCACAGAGATGGAGTGTAGCACGGGCTTTCGCTAGAACCCAAGCCCACGTTCCTTAAGCGCGTCTTTAGCGGCGCAGACACATGAAGACGCATGCCGATCTCGCTAACCAATACCCTGACGCGGCGAAAAGAGCCGTTCGCCCCCGCCGACCCGAGCCGGGTGACGCTCTATGTCTGCGGCCCGACCGTCTACAATTACCCGCATATCGGCAATATGCGCCCGCCCGTCGTGTTCGACGTGCTTTTCCGCCTGCTGCGCCACACCTATGGCGAGAGCGCGGTGATCTATGCGCGCAACTACACCGACATTGACGATAAGATTATCGCCAAGGCCGCAGCCGAGGGCGTGGCGATCGAAGCGGTGACCGAGAAGTTCGCGAACGTCTATAAGGAAGACACTGGCGCGCTCGGCGTGCTGGCGCCGACGCTGACGCCCCGCGCGACGCAGAACGTCGATAATATGATCGCGCTGATCCAGAAGCTGATCGACAAGGGCGCGGCTTATGCCGTCCCCTCCGGTGTTTATTTCTCCGTCGCCGCGGATCCCGATTACGGCAAGCTGTCGGGCCGCAACCAGGATGAGCTGCAAGCCGGCGCGCGTGTCGAAGGCGAAGATGACAAGCGCCACCCATCCGACTTCGCGCTCTGGAAAGCGGCCAAGCCCGACGAGCCATCATGGGAAGCGCCGTTCGGCGCGGGCCGTCCGGGCTGGCACATCGAATGCTCCGCCATGATCGAAGCTGAACTCGGCTCACCGATCGACATTCATGGCGGCGGCATCGATCTGGTTTTCCCGCACCACGAAAACGAAATCGCGCAAAGTGAATCCGCGCACGATCATCCGCTGGCACGAGTCTGGATGCACAATGGCTTCCTGACCATGGACGCGACCAAGATGTCGAAATCCCTGGGCAATGTGATCACGCCGCGCGACTTGATGGAGCAAGGCTGGCAAGGCGAAACGCTGCGCTGGGCGCTTTTGAGCGCGCACTACAAAGCGCCGCTCGACTGGAACGAGGACATGATGCGTCAGGCGCAGGCCGCGCTTGATCGCCTCTACGGCGCAGTGCTGCGCTTGAAGGATGTGAAGGCGGACGATCTCGAGGCGCCCGCCGCGTTTGTTGAAGCGCTGAGCGACGACCTCAACACGCCCGCCGCCATGGCTGAATTGTTCGCGCTCGCCACCGCCGCCAATGTTGCAAAAAAGCCGGCCGATCAAGCCAAGGCGAAAGCCGAATTGCTTGCAGCCGGGGCGCTGATGGGTGTGTTGGCCGACGATCCCGAGCACTGGTTTCGCGCCAGCTTCGGCGAACAGGCGGCGGAAATCGATGCGCTGGTGGTTGAACGCGTCGCAGCGCGCGCGGCAAAGAATTACGCCGAGTCCGACCGCATTCGCGACGAACTCGCGACGCGCGGCGTCGAGGTGATGGACGGCCCCTCCGGCTCGACATGGCGGCGCAAGGGCTGATGAGCCAAAGCGAAGACGACGCCGAACCCGGCGAAACGCGCGCCGCCATCGCGCCGGCGGAAGCGGCGGGCGAGCGCGTCGATGCGTGGCTTGCGCGCGAATGGCCCGATCTGTCGCGCTCGCGCGTTCAGGGTCTGATCGGCGCCGGCAAGCTCAGCGCCGATGGCGCGCCCGTCACGCACGCCAAAGAAAAAACGCGCGCCGGCGCGCGCTACGAACTCATCCTGCCCCCGCCCGAACCCGCCGCGCCGTTGCCGGAAAAGCTGCCGCTCAATGTCGTGTTCGAGGACGAGCATCTCATCGTCATCGACAAAGCGTCCGGCATGGCGATGCATCCCGCGCCCGGCTCGATGCGCGGCACGCTGGTGAATGCGCTGCTTGCGCATTGCGGTGATAGCCTGTCGGGTATTGGCGGCGTGGCCCGCCCCGGCATCGTGCACCGCATCGACAAGGACACGACCGGGCTTGTCGTCGTCGCCAAGCATGACGCCGCGCATACCGGCCTTGCCAAGCTGTTCGCCAAGCACGATCTCGACCGCGTCTATTACGCCGTCACGCGCAACGCACCGAAGGAACGCACCGCGCGCATCGAAAACCGGCTGGTGCGTTCGAATGAAGACCGGCGCAAATTCGTGGTCGCGCGCAATGCCGACAGCGAAGCCGGCAAGATCGCCATCACGCAATATTGGACCATCGAAAGCTATGGCCAACAGGCCGGCGTCTCCGCTGGGCATCCCGCCGCCGCTTTGCTCGAATGCCGGCTGCATACAGGCCGCACGCACCAGATCCGCGCGCATCTCGCGCATCTTGGCGCGCCGCTGATCGGCGATCCGCTCTATGGCAAACAGCGCGCCTTCAAAGCCGAAGGCCCGCGCGCGGATGAAGCCGCCGCAGCGGTCGCCGCCTTCGCGCGCCAAGCGCTGCACGCGGCCGTGCTTGGATTTGTACATCCCGTCACGGGTGACGAGTTGCGTTTTGAAAGCGCTCTGCCGCCGGACTTGGCGGCGCTGCTGTCGGCGTTACGCCAACTTTAGTCGCGCGTGCGCGCCACATACCGCGCCGCCACTGATCGCTGCGTAGGCAGGCGGACTTTAGTTCCCTGGTTCCACGCGGGAACATGCAGTTCCTTACTCGTGTGCTGGTGCGAACACAGGTAGAAGCGCCCCGTCCTTTGAAGCGGGGAAAACATGTTCAATTTCGGCAGCAGCGAGCGCGTTTTGGCGGCGGTGGCCGCTCTGGGCCTCTATGCGCTCAATGACGTGCGCATGTTCCAGGCATTGCCGCGTAGCGCCGACCCAGGCGACGGACGCACCCACGCGCTGCTGATGCACTTCAATGGCGACACGGCCACGATCTTCGCCGGCACGCTCGATCTCGCCCTGCGCTGGGGCTTGGCCGGGCTTACTGTGGCGGCTTGCGTGTGGGCCATAGCGGAAACATTTAAGCCCGCCACCGCGCCGCCGCAGCGGGATTAGCCCCAACACCTTGGGGGCATCTCAAAACGTTCTGCCCCTTGATTCTAGACCTTGATTTCGTTTCGCTTGCCGAATCGGTTAGTTCTTGATATGTTCCAGACCCTAAGGAATGGCTAAAGATTGCCTTGGGCCCGCCCCTACGCGGCCTTGAACCCGTTCCTATATTAGCGAAGGCGGAAACCGCCTCCGAGCCTCGTTCGTATGGCTAGGAGACGGCCAACACCCGCCGGAGGGGTTTAGACATCATGGCTTCAACCGCGCTCTCTATCGCGCTCTCACCTGAGCAGGGCTTGCAACGGTATCTCTCCGAGATCCGTAAGTTCCCTATGCTCACGAAGGAGAACGAGTTCATGCTGGCAAAGCGCTGGCAGGAACACGGGGATACTGAGTCCGCGCACAAGCTGGTGACATCGCACCTGCGTCTCGTGGCCAAGATCGCCATGGGCTATCGCGGCTATGGGCTGCCAATCGGGGAAGTTATCTCCGAAGGCAATGTCGGCCTGATGCAGGCGGTGAAGAAGTTCGATCCCGATAAGGGCTTCCGCCTCGCCACCTATGCGATGTGGTGGATCCGCGCCTCGATCCAGGAATACATCCTGCGCTCCTGGTCGCTCGTGAAGATGGGCACAACCGCCGCGCAGAAGAAGCTGTTCTTCAATCTGCGCCGCCTGAAGGGCGAGATGGCCGCGCTTGAGGAAGGCGATCTTCGCCCCGATCAGGTCGCCTCTATCGCGCACAAGCTCGCGGTCACCGAAGAGGAAGTGGTGTCCATGAACGGACGTCTCTCCGGCGGCGGCGATGCGAGCCTCAACGCGCCGATCGGCGGCGCGTCGGGCGATGGCGAATCCGAATGGATGGATTGGCTCGCGGACGATTCCGAGGACAATCAGGAAAGCACGCTCGCCAACAGCGAGGAATTCGAAGTGCGCATGGATCTCCTGCAAGAGGCCATGAGCGAACTATCCGAGCGCGAGCGCCACATCATTCAAGAGCGGCGCCTCAAAGACGAGCCCTCCACCCTGGAAGACCTTTCCAAGGAATATGGCGTCAGCCGCGAACGCGTGCGCCAAATCGAAGTGCGCGCGTTTGAAAAGCTGCAAAAGGCGATGACACGTCGCGCCGGCGACCGCGGCCTGGTCGTCGAAGCGGAAGCTTGATGCGTTAGAAAAGCTGGGAGAGCTGCTCGATCTTGGGCGCGCCTCCCAGCAACGCCATCAGTGGCGAGACATCCGTCGTGGCGCGCCACGCCGCGTAGTCGCGCTGGTTCTTTTCGCAATCCCATTGCTGATAGACGGTCACCGTGGCGCTGGCGGGATCGCCGGCGGCGTGAACGAACTCGGCGCCAGGACGCGCAGCCGTATCAGGCAGCATCGCCGCGATCACACGCGCCAGATCTTCATAGCGCCCTTCAGCCGCTTTGAACGTTTGCATAATCACGATCGACATTGCGCATTCCTCCCTGCGCGCCATGTTTGGCGCGTCAGCGCTGTATTGTGCACGCCTGTCAAATAGCGTGAACCGAAAACCGGCGTTGTGCTCGAACTATTCGAACGGTTCGAATAGTTCAAAATGGCACACGCATTGCAGCTTCATTCGCGCCGTCCAGAACGGCCGAATGGAGGAAACACATGAAGTTCAATCTTCTTCTGGGCGGCGCGGCCGCCGCTCTCGCCATGTCGCTGACCGCAGCCCCGGCCGCCGCCGATAATTGCCGGAGCTATTGCAATTCGTATCGCCATGACCGCGGCGCCTTGATCGACGTGGACGCCAATGTAGGCGGACGACGCGGTCTGGCCGATGTCGATGTCAATGTTGGCGGACGCGGCCACGGCCGCTCTCTGCTCGACGTCGACGCCAATGTCGGGCGCCGCGGACATGGCCGCTCGCTGCTTGATGTCGACGCCAATGTCGGCGGACGGCGCGGCCTCGCGGATGTCGATGTTGATGTCGGCGGATCGCGCCGCCGCGGTGGTCTGATCGACCTCGACGTGCGCGCGCTGTCAGGCGGTGTCGGCCACTAAGCGCCTTCCACCCCGCTTAGACGCCGACGGCCCCCGCCCTCCCCCCGGCGGGGGCCAATTCGGAACGCGCGCGCAACACAGCGCGTTAGGCCACAGGAAGAAATCCCTATGGCCGCTCAAAACGACGAAGCGCACTGGCAAAAGCGATTGCGCGCGAGCCGCACTTGGCTCGCCGAAAAATACCGCATCGCATGGCGCAGCAGTCAACCGGCTTGGAACAAATTCGCCGCCGCGCCGTGGAAACGGATCGGACTTTGGACCGGCTGCGCGCTCGGCATCCCTCTACTAAGTCTTGTACTTTTTCTGAGCTTCGCCGATTGGAACGCGCTGAAAGGGCCGGTCGGGCGCTTTGCCTCCGCAGCGAGCGGACGGGAAATAATCATACGCGGCGATCTGGAGGTTCATCCCTGGTCATGGACGCCGCGCCTTAACGTAACGCAACTCAGCATTGGCAACCCGGCGCGCTACAGCGAACGCGGCGCTTTCGCCGAGGTCGGACAGGCTGAAGCAGCCGTGCGCCTGCTGCCGCTTTTCATTGGCCGCTTCGACATCGCTCAACTCGACCTCAACGGCGCCGACATCCAACTCTATCGCAGCGCCGAGGGCGATGCGAATTGGCGCACGTCTCCCAATGCCGACGCCGGGCGGCAATTCAATCTGCCGGCCATCCGCGAGTTCAGCGTGCGCGAAGGCCGTGTGCGTCTTGAAGACGACAAACGCCGCCTGGTGCTCGATGCTGCTTTCACAACCAGTGAAAGCGCCAGCGCGGAAGCGCGCAGCGTGTTTCAGCTCAGCGGCGACGGCCGCATCAATGGCCGCCCCTTTACGCTTGAGCTCACGGGCGCGCCATTGCTCAATGTGCGCCGAGACCGCCCCTATCCGTTTGAAGCCAACATGCGCGCCGGCGCCACCCATATTGTCGCCGAAGGGGCCATCCGCAGACCGTTCGATTTCAACGCTTGGAGCGCCACCATACGCGGACAAGGCGCCGACCTTGCCGATCTTTATCCGCTGACCGGGCTCGCACTGCCAAATACGCCACCGTACAACTTAACTGGCGTCATCGAACGCACCGGACAGACCTATGGCATGCGCGATATCGACGGAACGGTCGGAGACAGCGATCTTTCCGGCGCCTTCACGGCGAGCCGGCGCAACGATCGTCTTTTGCTTGAAGGCAATTTTCGCTCACGAACGCTCGACTTCGACGATTTACTGGCCGTACTGGGCGGCGCGCCGGACACTAACGAAACCGCCTCCGCCGAACAGCGCGCCGTGGCGGCGCAACTTGAAGCGCAAAATCGCGTGCTCCCCGATGCGCAACTCGACATCAACCGCGTGCGCAACATGGACGCGCGCGTTTCGTATCGCGCCGCGCGCGTGCGTAGTGAAAACCTGCCGCTGCGGGGCTTGTCGCTTGATATCGGCTTGGACAACGGCCTGTTGAGCCTCGATCCGCTTGAGCTTGATTTGACTCAAGGGCGCATCGCTGGCGCGGCCTCCATCAATGCGCGTGAGGAAACGCCACTGGTGAATGTCGATGTGCGGCTGACAGGCGCGCGTATGGAACGCTTGTTCGTCCGCAATGGCGAACCGGCCTTGAGCGGCCCGCTGCTCGGCCGCGCACAGCTCACCGGACGCGGCGCTTCCGTGCGCGAAGCCGCCGCCAGCGCAGATGGCGCCGTATCATTTGTCGCTCCATCGGGCGAAGTCCGCGAAGCCTTCGCCGAACTCACAGGCATTAATGTCACGCGCGGCCTGGGCCTTTTGCTGAGTGAGGACCAGAGCACGACAACGATACGCTGCGGCGTCGCGAGCTTTGACGTTCGCAATGGCGTGGCCAGCACGCGGAGCCTCGTGGTCGATACGGACGACATCCTGATCCGCGGCGGCGGCGGCGTGAATTTACGTGATGAAACGCTCGACCTGGAAATTCAGGGCGAGCCGAAAGAACCGCGACTTGTTCGCGTCGCCGCGCCGATCGTTGTCGAAGGCTCTTGGCGTTCGCCATCGATTGGCGTCGAGGCAGGCGAAGCGCTGGCCCAAGGCGGCGTGGCCGCCGCGCTGGGTGCGCTCTTGGCGCCGCTCGCCGCTGTGCTGCCCTTCGTCGATGCGGGCCTCACCGAAGACGCCAATTGCGCGGCGCTGCTCGCCGGGCGCGAGCAATCAGCACGCGAGGGCTAAACAACGGGCTCCAGATTCGCCAAGGCGCTTTAGCTGACGCAACTCGCCAGCGAGAACAAGATGATCGCGGCGACCATGCCCGTCACGGTCACACTCGCGGCATAGCTCATGGCGCGGTCTTCCGGCGCCCGCATCAGAATGGGCAAGCCGCGAAACATCAAAAACACCATCGCCGCCAAGGCGAAAAGCGAAAGCCACCAGAGCGGCGGCCACAGCGAAAACACGCCGGAGAGAAAAGCTGGCGTCAGCGAATAGGCCGCTACTTTCTGCGCCGCGAGATCGTCTTTATCGGCATCGAATTGCGGCGCGATGGCATTGATCAAATAGCCAAGCAGCGCAACGAGCCCGACCACCACAATCCATGTCACCACACCGCTGATCAGCGCATCGGCGACTGGCGGACGCACGACACTTTCGCCGATGCGCGTGCCGAACACGTAGCGCCCAATGATGTCGCAGACCGGCGCGATCGCGGCGAGCGGCGCCACATAGCCGATGAGAATGTTGGGAATGGTCGTGATCTCGTCGCGGATCTGCGCCCATTCCTGCTTTGGCTCTTTGAACAGGCCGAACGCACGCGACAGAATGAATTCCGACTTCCGCAGCGCTTGCTGCGCCTTCGCCCGCGCCTCTTCGACGTTGAAGCGGTGCGCGGCGCGCGGAGTTTCATCGTTCTGATCGTCGGCGGACATCGCGTTCTCCAGCCCATAGGCAATAGGCAGTCGGCAATGGTGTCAACTCAACTCCCTAGCGCCCGGCGCCTGCCAGCTTACGCCTTAAAGGGGTCACGCATGAGGATCACATCCTCGCGCTCAGGGCTGGTCGAGACCAGCGCCGCCGGGCAGCCGATCAGCTCCTCGATACGGCGCACATATTTGATTGCGTTGGCCGGCAGATCCTTCGACGAACGCACGCCGCGCGTGGGCGACATCCAGCCTTCGAGCGTTTCGTAAACCGGCTCAACCGCGGCCTGCTCCTTCACGCCGGCCGGCAGGTAGTCGATCATTTTGCCGTCGAGCTTATAGCCCGTGCAGATTTTGATCTCCTTGAAGGTGTCGAGCACATCGAGCTTGGTCAGCGCGATGCCATCGGCGCCGCACAGCGCCACCGATTGGCGCACCAGAACGGCGTCGAACCAGCCGCACCGGCGCGCGCGCCCGGTATTGGTGCCGACTTCATGCCCCAATTCGCCGAGCTGCTTGCCGATATCGTCGTGCAATTCGGTGGGGAACGGGCCGCCGCCGACGCGCGTCGTGTACGCCTTCACCAGCCCCAGCACGTAACTGATCTTGCCAGGCCCGACGCCTGAACCGGCCGCTGCCTGCCCGGCCACCACGTTCGACGAGGTCACGAACGGATAGGTGCCGTGATCGACGTCGAGCAGCATGCCTTGCGCGCCCTCGAACAGCACGCGCTTGGAATCTTCAAACGCCGCGTTCAGCACGCGCCATGCCGGCTGCGCGTATGGCAATACTTTCGGCGCGATCTCCGCGAGTTCGCGCTTCAGCGCCGCGACATCGATTTCCGCCAAGCCCAATCCACGCCGCAGCGCGTTATGGTGCGCCGTCAAACGGTCGATCTTCCACGCAATGGCTTCTTCGTCGGCCAGATCGGCGACACGCAAAGCGCGGCGGCCGACCTTGTCTTCATAAGCAGGGCCGATACCGCGCTGTGTGGTGCCGATCGAGGACGCGCCCGCTTGCGCTTCGCGCGCGGCGTCGAGGTCACGGTGGAACGGCAGGATGAGGCACGCCTGATCGGAGAGCACCAGCTTATCCGGCGTGATCTTCACGCCCTGCGCTTCGATCTTGCCGATCTCACTGGTGAGCGCCCACGGATCGACGACCACGCCATTGCCGATGATGGAGAGCTTACCCTGCACCACGCCTGAAGGCAGCAGCGCCAGCTTGTAGGTGGTGTCTCCGACCACAAGCGTGTGTCCGGCATTGTGGCCGCCCTGGAAGCGCACGACGACATCGGCGCGGTGGCACAACCAATCGACAATCTTGCCTTTGCCCTCGTCGCCCCATTGAGCGCCGACGACGATGACCCCTGCCATGCGAGAACTCCTGGGCGCGAAAGATGCGCGCCGCAGTGCTGCTTCCTGGCCTGCTTCCGCCCGCTTAGCAAGCACTGCCGCCGCGAATCGGCAGCTCTGCGGCTAAAACCCGCTCGGCGGGCGCGATCCGGCGGGGGCGGCGTCGCCAGTGCGCGTCCACGGGGCGGGATCAAAGCCCGGCGGGGGCGGCGCCTGGGCGATGAAACGCTTGCCAGCCGCTTCGCCCAGCTCCTTCAGCAGATTAAGATTGGCGCCATCAGCGTTGGTGATCTCGTTAAGGCCGCTGATTTCCGACCGCTTTAGCGTCCGGCGAATAAGCGCGCTGGGGCATTCGGGCAGCACGGCGCCGCCGCGATCCATCTCTTCCTCCAGGCGCACGTCGACGCGCTGATAATGCAGCAGCGGCTGGCCGTTCAGGATGAGATAGGGACTGCCAATCTGGTACTCTTTTTCTGAATTGATGTACCAAGGCAGATCGGTGCGCGCGAGGCCCTGCAGATACGCCACCTGCTGCAACGATACGTCGTTGATCATGCCGCGCAGCGCATTCACAGTCTGCTTGATGAACAGGCCTTCGGCCAGACGCGGGATGATGCCGACGGCGCGGTCGATGCTGCGTATCCAACCAGTACCGACGGAGAGCAGGTACAATTTGTCCGCGCCCAGGTCCCAATTGAAACCGTAGGCCGGATCACGAACCATGGTCAGCAATTCGAGCGCCGGATTGTTAAGCCCAGCCACGCCGCCATCGACGAAATGCGCGTCGAGGCGCTTTTTATCGGCGACATTGTCGATTTTCATTTTCACGCCGCGAAAATAATGCGGCGCGGCAGCGCTGGCCTGCACGATGCTGCGCAGTTTGAACGTGTGGTTCGGCGCGTGTTTCTCGATCGCCTCTTTGTTGTCGTAATAAACCCAGCCCGGATTGTTCACGAGCATCCAGGCGCTGCCGCGATCCATGCGCTTGGCGAAAATCGCGAGGCCGGTATCAAGGTCCGGCGATTCCAGCGCACGCTCCTCGAAGAATTGCTGAAACGCGTCGGCAAGCGGCTTGTTTTTGAAGCGCGGCGAAAACAAACCGACGCCCGTCGCCTTGGAGAAGATGCGCGGCACGATCAGCTCATAAGCCGCCCACACATCGGCCACGCTCCATCCGAGCGCGAGGCCGGTGGCGATGATCGAGCCTGTCGAGGTGCCGCCGATCAGATCGAAATATTGCGCCAGTTTATAATTGGGATCGCCACTGCGCCGGCGCAGCTCGGTTTCGAGCTGCTGCAAAATCTCGATGGTCAGAAAGCCTCGTACGCCGCCGCCATCGAGCGCCAGAATACGGCGCGTGGGCCGTGGCTCGGAAAAGAATGTCGCTAGTCTGCGCGTCACGCCTGCCCTCCCGCGTCTCCCACGCGGAGACTAAGGCCTCACGCGCCGAAACGATAGCCCAGCCGTATGCCGAGTTCGTCGATGCCCTGATTGCGCCCGGAGCCGAGAATCTGGCCGTGGCTCAGATGCTCGAATTGCACTTGCACTTCCCACGGCCCCGGCAGGTCGCGCGTAAGCGCCAGCGAGGTGCGGAACAAATCGCGCGAGCCGAGTTGAACGTGCTCCTCCGCGAACGCCGCAGCCGCGGGCGTGCCCGGCGCATGCGGATTTTCCAATTCGCCATCATGGACGACATAGCCGACGCCCGGCTCAAACGCCCAACCCTCGGCGAAATCCCAGCGCCATTCGACGCCAAAACCGCCAAAACTGGTATCGCCGCTCGTACTTACCGACGCCATCACATACGGTTCGGGCGAGAACGCCCAGCTCAGGAATGACGGCGAGTCGAAAGACAGCTGCATTTCGATGTTCGGGCCATCTTCCTTGTCGGCGTTTTTGCAATTGGTGACGCAGATATTGTGCGCCATTACCCCGACATGCGCTTCTGTAACATCCGCGCGCGCGGAAGGCGCCAGCATCAGCGCCGCGCCCATGGCGGCCAAGCCTGCGATCTTTTTCTGCATCAATCCCCCCGGCGAATGCGCAAAGCTAGCCCAGTCGCGCGGCCACCTCAATTGGCGGGGTCAGGATCGAGGCGGTAAAGGAAGCGCAAGCCCACATAATCAAGACCTTGGTTACGGCCAGAGTCCAAAATTTGACCATGGCTCATGTGCTCCCAATAGAGCTGTCCGGCGAAACGGTCGCCGATTTCGCGCTCCAACGCGAACGAGGTACGGAACAGGTCACGCGAACCAAGCAATTGGTGCTCCGCCTCAAAGGCCATGCCTTCTGGAGAATTGCCTGGAAACGGATTGTCGATCTCGCCGTCGTGGATGATGTAGCCAAACCCCGGCTCGAACGCCCAACCGTCGGCAAATTCCCAGCGCCAATAGAGGCCGACGCCGCCAAAGGTCACGCCGTCTTCGGCCGTGGGCGCAGAGACGAACACGTAAGGACGCGGCGAACCGATAATGTTCAGAAAATCTGGCGAACTCGACACGATGTCGAACTCGACATTCAACGCGCCGTATTTTCCGCCCGTGATGTCGCCTTGATCGGAGCGCACATTGCCGACCGTGCCGACGCGGAATTCCTCGATCTTCGCTTGAGCAGGCGCGGCCATCGCAGCAACGCCCAGCAGAACGGTTGCGCCAAGCATTTTTCGTTTCATGTAGGCCCCCAACACGCATCCCGGCGCACCACCGGTGAAGCGGCAACGCCGGGATTACGCTTGAGTTCCTAGAAGCTCAGCACTTTGGCGTAGCGCACTTGCGGCAACGCCTTGATGCGCGTGAGCAGATCGTCCGAGACAATCTGATCGACGCCAACAAGAGCGATCGCGTCTTCGCCGGCGCCTTCACGGCCAAGGTGGAAGGTGGCGATATTAACGCCCGCCTCAGACAGCATCGTGCCTAGCGCGCCGATAAAGCCCGGCTTGTCGGAATTGTTGACGAACAGCATGGCCGGATGGAACGGCGCCTCGAGCTGCATCATCTTCACTTCTGCGATCTTCGGCGCGCCCGCGACAACGGCGCCCGCCAGCGTGCGCCATTTGCCGCCCGTCTTCACTTTGATGCGGATCAGGCTGTCATAGATCGGCGACGCATCGCGCGTGGCTTCCTTTAGCGAAACGCCGCGTTCCTTCAGCAAAGCCGGCGCGGAAACGACATTCACGTCTTGCAGCAAGGGACGCAGCAGACCGGCCAAAGCCGCCGCCGTCAGCGGCTTCATGTTCAGCCGCGTGACTTCACCCTCATATTCGATCTCGACCTCTTCGAGGCCCTCATCGACGATCTGGCCAGCGAACGCGCCCAGCTTTTCCGCCAAGGCTGCGAACGGCTTGAGACGCGGCGCCTCCTCCGCCGATATGGACGGCATGTTGAGCGCGTTGGTAACGGCGCCCGTCATCAGATAATCGGCCATCTGCTCGGCGACCTGCAGCGCCACATTCTCCTGAGCTTCATTGGTCGAAGCGCCAAGGTGCGGCGTGCCGATGAAGTTCGGCGCGCCGAACAATACGTTTTCCTTCGCCGGCTCGACCGTGAACACGTCGAACGCGGCGGCGGCGACATGCTCGCTTTCGAGCGCCTCACGCAGCGCTGCCTCATCCACCAAACCGCCGCGCGCGGCATTGACGATGATCACGCCCTTCTTCGTCTTGGCGATATTTTCCTTGGACAGGATGTTGCGTGTCTTGTCCGTCATCGGCACGTGCAGCGAGATGAAGTCGGCGCGCGGCAGCAGCTCTTCCAGCTCCACCTTCTCGACGCCGATCTCGATGGCGCGTTCCGGCGACAGGAAGGGATCGTAAGCGATCACTTTCATCTTCAAGCCAAGCGCGCGGTCCGCAACGATAGAGCCGATATTGCCGCAACCGATCAGGCCGAGTGTCTTGGCGTAGAGCTCTACGCCCATGAAGCGGTTCTTCTCCCACTTGCCCGCCTGCGTCGAGGCGTCAGCCGCCGGCAATTGCCGCGCGGCCGCGAACATCAGCGCGATGGCGTGTTCGGCAGTAGTGATCGAATTGCCGAACGGCGTATTCATCACCACGATGCCCTTGGCGGTCGCGGCGGGAATGTCGACATTGTCAACGCCGATGCCGGCGCGGCCAATCACTTTGAGATTGGTCGCGGCGGCGATGATGTCGGCCTTGGCCTTGGTCGCCGAGCGAATGGCGAGGCCGTCATATTGGCCAATGATTTCCTTCAGCTTGGCCGCGTCGGGGCCGAGCTTGGGCTGAAAATCCACTTCAACGCCGCGGCTTTTGAAGATTTCAACGGCGGCGGTCGAGAGTTCGTCCGAGATCAGAACTTTAGGCATGAGAGCATTCCTTACGGAAAATGGGCTCGTCATTCCGAGACTGCGCGAAGCTCCGGGTTCGGCATTGCGCTTCGCGCGTCCAGGATGACGCTAAGTTTAAGCGGCTTTCGCGAGGTCGGCGGCGAGCGTTTCAAACGCCCATTCGATCCACGGGCAGAGCGCTTCGATGTCGCTCTGTTCGATGGTCGCACCGCACCAGATACGCAGTCCCGGAGGAGCCGAGCGGTAAGACGCCGCATCGAGCGCCACGCCCTCTTTTTCAAGCAGCGAAGCGAGCTTTTTCGCGAACTCGGCTTGCGCCTCTTCGTTGAGCGACGTCACGCGCGGATCGATCACCTTGAGGCACACGCCGGTGTTGGTTTGCGAACCAGGATCTTCAACCAGGTTGGCGATCCATGGCGTCTTCGCTACCCAATCGTTCAGCGCCTTGGCGTTGGCGTTGGCGCGCGCATGCAGCGCCTTTAGCCCGCCAATGCTTTCGCCCCATTTCAGCGTGTCGAGATAATCCTCGACCGCCAGCATGGACGGCGTGTTGATGGTGGCGCCTTCGAACAGAGCCTCGTCAAGCTTGCCCTTCTTCGACATGCGGAAGATTTTCGGCAGCGGACGATCTGGCGTGAAGCTTTCCAGCCGCGCGACGGCGCGCGGCGAGAGGATGATCATGCCGTGCGCGGCTTCCCCGCCCATCACCTTCTGCCAAGAGAACGTGACCACGTCGCACTTGGGCCAATCGATCGGCTGCGCGAACGCGGCGCTGGTGGCGTCATTGATGGTGATGCCTTCACGGTCGGCGGCGATCCAATCGCAATTGGGAACCTTCGCCCCCGAAGTGGTGCCGTTTTGCGTGAAGATGATGTCAGCGTTTTTGCGCGCCTTGGCGAAATCCGGCAGCGCCCCATAGGGCCGCGCCACGTGCAGTTCGGCGTCGATCTTGAGCGCCTTGGCGTCCGTGACCCATTCCTCGCCGAAGCTTTCCCAGGCGAACACGTCGACCGGGCGCTCGCCCAGCATCGACCACATCGCCATCTCCACCGCGCCCGTATCCGAGGCCGGCACGATGGCGATCCTATAGTCGGCGGGAACCTCAAGCAGCTTGCGCGTAAGGTCGATGGCTTCCTTGAGCTTGCCCTTGCCCGCCTTGGAGCGGTGCGAACGGCCGAGCGCCGCGCCTTCAAGCGCGTTCAAGGTCCAGCCAGGGCGTTTTTTGGTGGGTCCCGAAGAAAAACGGGCGTCTTGCGGCCGCGTGGCCGGCTTCTGCAGAGTCATGCTTTACTCCCATCCTCACAGATGAGCGTCCGCCGTTGGGAGCGGATGGCCCAGGCCGGACATGCGCCTGTTTTGGCCAAAAAGCAATGGCTCGTGGGTGCGTCCTTGCGCGCGCTCGCCCGCCCCACCGAACCCGCCCGCCTAGCGGCGCCCAGCATCCCGCCCTAAGGTAAGCACCAATAAGCGGAGCGCTCGCATAATAGAGAGAGCGCCCAATGGGAGAGAAACATGCGGGCGTGGTCTGCGGGGCGCTATAGCGCTCTGGGTTTGGCCGTCGCGGGTGCGGTGTTGCTAGGGTTCAGCGCACTCCCCGATAACGCGGTCGGGCAATCCAATTTCGTTCAGGATGGCGAAGCCGGCTTCGTCGCTACTTATTTCGAGCACGCATTGCCGATCCAGGACGCCAGCGAAAACGGCGCCTGTCCAAACGGCGCGCCCAAAAGTTATCGCGAAATTTTCTCGGCCACGTCCGAAGGCCAGCAGCGTGACGGCGAGTCCGACTTGGATCACGCCCGCCGCGTGCTTCAAGGCGGACGTCAATTGGCGCTGCTCCCCGACGGCGAGATGATCTGCATGAACCCGCTCGCGGGCGCGCCCGACCCGCATCACCGCAATATCGTGGGCCGCAACATTCAGCTCTCAGGCATTGACCTCGATGGCGTGGACTCGCGCGCGGGCGGAGCCGCCCCGCCAGGCGGCTGCGCGCACGACGATTTTCGCGGCGTGAATGGCGTGCGCAACGTAGACAACCAACTTATCCGCGTAGCCGGCTGCATGCGCCAATATCAGCCGAGCTCGCGGCAAATCGGCGTCACACTGGAAATGCTGCAAGGCTCGTGGGGCCTTCTGTTCACGCTCAGCGGCGTGGACGATTTGCGCAATGATGACGAAGTCGAACTTGGCATTTATTCAAATGCCGATCCGATCCAGATTGGCGCAGGCAATACCCCGTTGCCAAACGCGACATATGCGTCGGTCCAAGACCCGCGCTATCGCGCCACCGCACGCGGCCGCATCGTCGATGGCGTGTTGACCACCGAGCCGGTCGACATCCGATTTCGTTATGTTCTCGTGAATTTGCGTATGGAACGCGTGCTCCGGCATGCGCGCGTGCGCTTCACCATTGGCGCCGATGGTGCGCTGGACGGCATTCTGGCCGGATACGCGCCCATCGATAATGTCTTTGACGCGCATTTCGCCTTCCGCAACGCCGTCGACGTGAACGGCGAGCCGACGCCGTTCCGCTTCCAGGTCGCGCGCGGCACGCCCGACACGATCGGCTTTACCTGTCAGGGCGTGTATCGCGCGCTGCAAGACGCCGCCGATGGCGACCGCGATCCCGACACAGGACGCTGCACCAGCGTATCGACGCAATATGAAGTCCGCGCCATTCCGGCCTTCGTTGTCGATGCGGAGACACGCGGCGCCAATGCGGAGCTTGAAGAGACTTCAACTTTGCAGCAAGCGACAGGCGAAAACAGCGGCGCCCCAGTCACACGTGACAGAAGCGAATAACATGACCACTGAACTTGAATACCTCAAAGCAACCGTTCAGAATTTGAAGGATCGCCAGGACATCCACGATTGCATCGTGCGCGAAAGCCGCGCGCGGGACAGGCAGGACGTCGATCAGATCGCTTCATGCTGGTGGCCCGAAGGGATCGACGAGCACGGCGCCTTCCATCACCCGGCTCCGCTCTATCCAGAACGCGCCAATGCCGGCCACGCAAAATTCTTTCGCGCGACCAGCCACAACATCACCAATCATCTGTGTGAACTCGACGGCGATACCGCCTATTGCGAGTCGTACGTGATGGGCGGGCTTGCCTGGAAAGATGAAAGCAAAACCACCATCGCGCTGGGGCGCTATCTCGATCAGCTCGAAAAACGCAATGGCGAGTGGCGCATTCTCACGCGCCGCTGCACCATCGAGATGACAGCCGATTGCGATCCAAGCTGGGTGCATTCCGATGCGGTCAAAGGCTTCCTGAAGCCGATCTGGAGCAAGGACGACCCCTCCTACGAACGCCCCATCGTCGCCAAGACGACCGAACAAGGCGTGCGCTGGTAGCGCGTTTTAAGCCACCTTGCGCGCCCAGATGCGATAGGTATTGCCGAACGCATCCGGATGCGCGGTTTCGAACGCATGCCAAGCATCGATAGACCGCGCAGCCTGCGGATCGGGATGTGCCGCGGAAAACGCCAACGCATCGGCGGGATTGCTCACTTCAAGACCGAGAAATTCCAGCCCGGACGCGCCCAACATCGCGCCGATCTGAGGCAGCGTGTAGCGGTGCTCGTTGACATGAAAAATGAGGTCACGGCAATCGGATGCCGTCCAAAAATCCGAAGCCGGGCTCATCAGCGGCGCAAGCGCGGGATCGTTCTCGCGCATCATATCGTTGCGCGCCGCGCGCAAACCGCTCGCATCCTGCGTATAACCGCGCTCGGCAATGCACGCGCGCCCGGCAACCACCGAGGCGCGGCCGATCTCGCTATAAATCCCAATTCGCGCCAACCCGCCCTGCTTCAACCGTGCACTTAAGGCCGCCATGCCGCGCTCCGGCTCGCGCATGTGATGGATCACGCCGAACGAGTGTACAAGATCGAAGCGTTCCTCGATTAAACCAAGGTCGAGAATGTCGCCATGCACATGCTCAACACCCTCAACTCCATATTCGGCCAGCTTACGCATGCCGTAACCGATGGAAGCGCGGCTCAAATCAAGCGCAAGCACCGTCGCCCCTGCATAAGCTGAAACTATGCCCATCGTTTCCTGTCCCGTACCGCAGCCAGCCAGCAGCACGCGCGGCGCGGCTATATCCGGCAATTCTCGTTCGCTTAAGTGCGGCAACATCTGACGCACAATTTCGCGCAAAGGCCGCGGCGTGGTGCGGTCAAATCCGGTCCAGCGCGGATAAGGATTCCCCTCGTATTGCGCTTGCACCGCGCGCGAAACGTCATCCTCCAGCGGCTTCAAGGTGCGCACACTTTGCGCCAGCGCACGCTCACGTTCGGGATTATCGAGATGCGCGCGCACCAGCGGCGCAAACGCCTCGGGCGCTGTGCTGCGCGGGAACTCATCATCCAGCGGGCGGTAACACGCCGATGCAGCCCAGGCGCGCCAATCCTCGCCGAGCGCAAGCTGCGCCAGCAGCGCCTCCTCCTCGGCACTGACGAAATAGACGAACTCGTTCAGGTGGCATTGCAGCGCCAACGCACAGGCGAATTCCAGATCGAACGTCGGAGCGCCGCCAGCCACGGCAGCCGCGAGCATTTTCGCGCGTGCGCCGCGCAGCGCCGCCTCCAAGTCCGCATCCGGGATCGGCGCGCGGTGCAACAAAGCTAGAAACAGCTCGTCGGCGAACAGCTCTGGCGCCGGCGCGGCGAAATCATAGGAGCGGCGCAACACCGAAAGCGCCGCCGTCGCCAGCGAACGCGGATTAACGTCGTCTCGCGTCAGCAGCGCGATCAGCGCATCGCGCATAAAGGTATGTTCAGGCGCCTCTTTCACATGGCGTAGGCTGCGCGCCAGTGCGCGCGCAAAATCGCCCTGATCCGGCGCACGCAGATAGGCGGCCAGCAGCGCTAAACGCGCCGCATCGCCTTCGCCCTGCTGCAAGAGCGACTGACCCAAATTCGCGTAAAGCGTGGCTCGCCCCGGCGCATTTTCCGCCGACGCCGCAATAGCAGCTTGAAAACACGCCACCGCATCCGCGCTTTTACGCGCGCCCAGAGCAATAAGGCCGAGCCCGTTCAACGCCGCGGCCATGTTGGGCTGTATGCGCAGCGCCGCGCGATAGGCTTGTTCGGCTTCGCGGATTTGCCCCATGCCGCGCAGCGTCTCCCCCATCTGCCCATGTGCTTCGGCGAAATCAGGTTTCAGCGCCGCCGCCTTGCGAAACTTCTGCAGCGCTTTCACCGGCGCACCGGTGCGGCGCAGAGCGCGGCCAAGGTTGAACCAAATGAACGGATTGCGCTCGGCATGCCGCGCCGCTGCTTCAAGATGTGCTGCCGCCGCTTCCGCATCGCCGCGCTCCAGCGCGATGCCGCCCAGCAGGTTCAGCGCCTCGCCATGCTTGGGATTGGCGGTCAAAAATTGCCGCGCCGCAGCTTCGGCGGCTTCGAATTGCCCGCCTCGAAATAAAGCCAATGCCTCTTGCAGCGCATCGGTCAGCGGCGCGCGGGCGCCAGGCAATCCGGGAAGTTGCGTCATAGGCGGAGTGTGCGCGCGCGGACGCGCGGTTCAAGCCCTCAATCGGGATCCGTGAGGACGATACGCGGCGATGGCGGGCCATTGAGCTCAGGCGGCGTGGGATGCGCCGTCGGCGGGCGCAGCGCGGCATCGGGGCCGAGCGGCTGTTCCTCGAAAATCGCCGGCAAATCGCGCTTGGCGCGGCGCTTCTTACGGCGCGGCGCCTCCAGCTCTTCGGCGGACCGGTTGTTAAGCCGGCCGATCGCCGGATCGAGTTCGCCGCGCAGATACACCGCCACCTGCCCGGCAAGGCGAACGCTCGCCAGCGTCTGGATCGCGCGCGCATAGCCGCCACGCTTGGAGGCCTGAAAACCGACGACGCTTTCCATGTCGAAGCGATCGCACCAATAGGGCGCGACATCGGCAAAGGCCGAACCTGTGACCGGATCTTCGTTCAAGCCCACACCCGGGGCAAAGAAGCGCAACACGAAATCGTACGGCTTGCCTTCGTCGGCCGGCGCCGTGACCACCAGACACCCCTGGCGGGGGCCACGCACAATTTGATCCAGCGCTGCATAATCAGGCTTCAGCCCACGCAATGCGGCCTCATCTTCCAGCACCACGCACGCATATTCGCCGACGAACGCATCGGCGAATTCGTCCACACCCAGCGCCGCCGCGAGTTCATCCGGCGCGGCCCACGGCGCGCGCTGGCGGCGCGGCAGATCGAGCGTGTAGCCCTCTTCCGTCGTCCGCACGACGAGCGCGCCGGCATGCGTATCGAACACAACGACTTCGAGCCCGGGCTCAACCTCCGAAAGCAGCACCGCTCCGGCCGCGAGCGTGGCGTGGCCGCATAGCGGCACTTCGGTGGCTGGCGTGAACCAGCGCAGCTGGTAATTGCCCTTGAGCCCCGTCGACACCACGAAAGCGGTCTCGGACAATTTGTTCTCGGCGGCGATGGTTTGCAGCACACTGTCCGGCAGCCAACGCTCCAGCGGCACAACGGCCGCTGGATTGCCCGTGAAAACACGATCCGTGAAAGCGTGAACGATCCAGATTTTCATACGCGCCGCAGGCTTCCCAGCTTCAGCTTTTAGATATGGCCGCTCGTGCGCGTCCATGCCAGCGCTGTCGCCGGTTAAGCGTTCGCGCGGCTGGGGAATGGCCGCCACGCGCTCACCGCTCACGGCGCCTTGCACGTCCAATTGTGCCCAAGCGGCTGGTGGCCTTGGCCAAACCCGGGCGCGCGGCGAATGGCTTCCATTAGATAGGCGCGCGCCTGCTCCACTGCGTCCGCCAAGCTTGCACCATGCGCCAAATGTGCGGCGATCGCCGAAGCCAGCGTGCACCCGGTGCCGTGCGTGGCGCGGGTTTCGATACGCGGACTTTCGAACACGCGCACGCCCTCGCGCGTGTACAGAACATCGCGCACGATAGCGCCCGGCACATGCCCACCTTTCACCAGAGCGGAGAATGCGCCGAGTTTGCCGACAAGAATTTCCGCCGCGCGCTTTTGCCCATCGAGATTTCGGACTTCTATACCGGTCAGCGCCTCGGCTTCGGGCGCGTTCGGCGTGATGATCGCCGCAATCGGCGCCATTTCGTCGCGGATCACGGCGATAGCGTCTTCCGCCAGCAGCGCCGCGCCGCCCTTGGCGATCATGACCGGATCGAGCACAACCGGCGCGCCCCCGCCCACATCATACCAGGCATTCGTCACCTCACGCGCATGCTCCGCCGAGCCCAGCATGCCCAGCTTCCACACATCGGCGCCGAGATCGCCGATCACCACCTCAATCTGCTCACGCACGATGGCTGGCGGCACGGCGTGCACATTGGTGACGCCGAGCGTATTCTGCACCGTAACCGCCGTGATCGCCGTCATGGCATAGCCTCCGAGCGCCGTGACGGATTTGATGTCAGCCTGGATGCCCGCTCCGCCGCCGGAATCCGAACCGGCAACGATCAGAACGCGGCCTTGGAATTTGTCGCCCTTAGAACCCTGTGTCATGAGCCTTCACATGGCTGACATGGTGCGCATTTCCAAGACACTTTCCCGCTGGCTGCGCCATCGGCCCAACGAAGCGGGCCTTTTGCTCGACGCGCAAGGTTGGGCCCCGCTCGATAGCATCCTGGCGGCGCTCGCGGCGGCGCGCCTGCCGAGCGACATCGATACGCTGCTGCGGGTCGTCGAAGAGAATGACAAGCAGCGCTTCGAACTCGCGCCCGATCTTTCGCGTATTCGCGCCCGGCAAGGTCACTCGGTTGCGATCAAACTCGATCTGACCCCCATGGCGCCGCCAAGCATGCTGTTTCACGGAACGGTTGAGCGTTTCCTGCCCGCCATCTTGCAGGAAGGTTTGCGTAAAATGCAGCGCCATCACGTGCACCTCTCGCCGGACACGCAAACCGCCCGGCGCGTCGGCGCGCGGCGTGGGAGCGCCGTGATCCTTCAAGTCGCCGCCGCGACCATGCACGCAGACGGCGCAGTGTTCTTTGCCAGCAGCAATGGCGTTTGGCTCACCGATTGGGTCGCGCCGCGCTATCTATCGCGGCTCTAACCCTGCAACGCGCGCCACACTTTGAGCGCCTGCACCGTTTCCGCCACATCATGCACGCGCACCATGGCCGCGCCTTTTTGCGCCGCGAGCAAGGCCGCGGCTACGGAGCCGCCGACCCGGTCGCGCCCTGCGTCCGCAGCGCGCGCATCGATGGCCTGAATAAAGCGCTTGCGCGAGGCGCCGATCAGAACCGGGCAACCGGTTTCCTCGCCGATGCGCGCGGTCGCATTGAGCAAGGCCAGATTGTGGTCCAGCGTTTTGCCGAAACCAATGCCGGGATCGGCCCAGATCTCGCGCACGCCGGATTCTCTCGCCGCTTGCACACGCGCGCGCAGAAACGCGATCACCTCACCGACCACATCTTCATAAAACGGATTGGCCTGCATCGTGCGCGGCTCGCCCTGCATGTGCATGACCATTACAGGGCAACCGAGCTCTGCCGCGGCCTCAAGAGCGCCTGGCGCTTGCAGCGCCTGAACGTCATTCCAAATCATCGCGCCCGCTTTGACCGCAGCGCGCGCGACCTCCGGCTTCATCGTATCGATCGAGATCGGCGCCTGGGCTGCCGCACGCACGGCTTCGACCATCGGCACGATCCGCGCGATCTCCTCGGCAGTATCCACAGGCGCGGCGCCGGGGCGCGTCGACTCACCGCCGATGTCGATCAGATCGGCGCCTGCTTCCAGCATGGCAAGCGCATGCGTCTTGGCGCCATCGCGCGCCCATTTGCCGCCATCGGAAAACGAATCCGGCGTGAGATTGAGCACGCCCATGACATAAGGCCCGCCCGCAAGCTTGGGCGACGGCAAGGCGTGTTGTTTCAAATCGCGAGCCATGACAAACGCGGCTTAGTAGGGACATTAGAGATCGTATGACAAGCTGGCGCATCAAGATGGAGCCGGTGCTGAAGCCAGTTTTCTTCGCATGGTGGCGCATGCGCCGCTCGATGACGCTTGGCGTGCGCGGGCTGGTCGTGGACGAAGCTGGGCGCGTGCTGCTCGTGCGCCATTCCTATACGCCGGGCTGGCATTTTCCCGGAGGCGGCGTCGAAAAGGGCGAAACCGCGCTCGAAGCGCTGGCGCGAGAGCTTGAAGAAGAAGCAGGCGTCACGCCGACGGACGCGCCCGCACTGCTCGGCTTCTATGCCAACCACGCCAATTTTCCCAACGATCACATTGCGCTTTACCGCATCGCCAACTGGAGCACTTGCGTGGCGCATGAAACTGGCGAGATCGTCGAACGCGGGTTCTTTGCGCTCGGCGATCTACCTGAAGACATCTCGCCCGCCACGCGCCGGCGTCTGATGGAGGTCTTTGAAGACGCCCCGCTCAGCGCTACATGGTAGGCCGCACCGAGGAGACAATATGCGCTATCTGCACACCATGATCCGCGTCGGCGATCTCGACGCCACGCTCGACTTCTTCAGCAAGCTCGGCCTCGTCGAGACGCGCCGTTTCGATAATGAAAAAGGCCGCTTCACGCTGATCTTTCTAGCCGCACCAGACGATGTCGCCGCCGTGAAGGATATGCCCCAATCGGGCGTCGAGAGCATCGCGACCGTAGCGCAGGGCGTACGCCCGCCGGAAGTTGAGCTCACCTATAATTGGGATGAGCACGAATATTCAGGTGGGCGCAATTTCGGCCACCTCGCCTACCGCGTGAAGGACATCTACGCTGCTTGCCAAAAACTGATGGATGGCGGCGTCACAATCAATCGTCCGCCGCGCGATGGGCACATGGCGTTCGTGCGCTCGCCGGACGGCATTTCCGTCGAGCTTTTGCAAGAGGGCGAGCATCTGGCGCCGCAAGAACCGTGGGCGTCGATGCCAAACACCGGCAGCTGGTAAAAAGAAAGGGCCGCGTCCGTCGAGGACGCGGCCCTGTTTTCCTGAAATTACGCGCCTTACTGGCTCGTCAACTCCGACACATGCAGCGTCGATTCTTGTAGCGGCCCTTGCGAATAGGTGCCGACCCAAATGTCGTACTGACCCGAGGCAGGCGAGTCGAGGCGGACCGATGGATTGAGGTTTTCACCGCCATCGTCATCGCAAATCCAATCGGCGTTCGGGCCATTGATGACCAGCGTCGTGTCCGAGTCGGAATTCACGGAGAAGATCAGCGGCAGGTTGTTATTACCCGCCGTGAAGTTGACGCGATAATCCGGCGCGGTTGCGATCCAGCCTCTGCAATTGGGCTGAAGATTGGACGCATCGTACTCCCCGCCCGCCAAGATGTCCTGCATGTGCGGATCAGGCTGAAAACCGGAAACCAAGTCGATCACGCCATAGGCCGGGTCGAGCGACCAATCCGGCGGCGAAGCGGCGGAAGATACATCCGCGAACATCACGCCTGTGCCGATCTCGGAAATGTACAACATCGCAGTGGCGGTCTGCTCAGGATCGTAGCTGCCGACCCAGATTTGATAGCGCCCGCTGCGCGGCGCGTCATAGCGCACCGCCGGGTTCAGAAGATCGGCATCGTCGTTGCACGACCATTGCCGGTCGGGGCCACGCACGGCGAGCACGGTATCGGCTTCCGAAACGGCGGAGATGATCAGCGGCAGCGTGTCGCCCGCGCGATAATTGAGCGTGAACGATGCGCGCTCCGACAACGCGCCATTGCAATCCGGCGAGAGGCTGCCAGCGTCCACAGGGCCGCCGGCCAAGACGCTGACCATATAGGGATCGGGTTCAAACCCCGTTTCCAGGCTCACGCGGCCGTACTGACCTTGGCCGCCCGAATTGATGCGTTGCGCTTGCGCGGGCGCCACGCTGAGACTCAACGCTAGCGCGACCGCAGCTGTTTGCAGTACAATTTTCATTACTCACCCCGTTTAGCTCTATACGAAGACATAACCATCGTTTGCGCGGCGCTCCATGAAGGCAAGCTGAATACGCGCGCGCATCATTATTATTGTGTGACAGCGGTCACCTACGTCCGAACAACTTCTCGATATCGGCCAACTTAAGCTCCACATAGGTGGGCCGGCCGTGATTGCATTGTCCGGAAAACGGCGTCGCCTCCATTTGGCGCAACAACGCGTTCATCTCTTCACCTGTCAGCCTGCGTCCTGCGCGCACCGAGCCGCGACACGCCATCGAAGAACACACCTCCTCGAGCTTTTCCTTCAAGGTATGCGCGGCATCGAGTTCGGCGATGTCGTCCGCCAAATCCTTAAGCATGCCAGCCGCATCGACATGGCCGAGCAACGCGGGCGTCTCACGCACCAAGATCGCGCCCGGACCGAACGGCTCGATAACGAGACCGAGCTGCGCCAGCTCCTCGGCGCGCGTTACAATCGATTCTGCTTCACTGGGATCAAGCTCCACGACCTCCGGGATTAGCAATCCCTGACGCTTCACGCCGCCATTGGCGAGCATCTGCTTCATGCGCTCATAAACGAGGCGCTCATGCGCAGCATGCTGATCGACAATGACAATGCCGTCTTCGGTTTGCGCGACGATATAGGTTTCGTGCAGCTGCGCGCGCGCCGCGCCAAGCGGGAAGAATTGCGCGGTCCCGTCATCATGCGCGCCAGCAGCTGACGGCGCTGTAAGCGGTGCGGCCGGTGCGGTGTGCTCATCCGCACCGCCCACATAAGACGCGGCGGAAACCGGCCCGTCCACACGCGCGCTCGGCATAATAAAGTCGCCCGGCGCGATCGCCTCTTCCGCCGCGCCGCCAAAATTCGAATATGAGGCGCGCAACACTGGCTGCGGCGTGATGTGCGACCGGAAACCGGATAGCGCAGAGCCCGCCGTTGTCGTCGATGCGCGATGTCCCGCCCCCGCGAGCGCATGCGTCAGGGCGCCCACGATCAAGCCGCGCACAAGCGCTGCGTCGCGGAAACGCACTTCCGTCTTCGCCGGATGCACGTTTACATCCACATCACCTGGCGGCAGATCGATAAACAATGCCGCGACAGGATGGCGGTCGCGCGCAAGCAAATCCTGATAGGCCGCGCGTACGGCGCCGACGATCAGCTTATCCTTCACTGGACGGCCATTGACGAACAAATGCTGATGTTCGCGTGAGCCGCGATGAAAAGTTGGCAGGCCGGCAAAGCCGGATAAGCGCACATCGCCGCGCATCTGATCGAGGGCAATACAATTAGGCGCGAACTCCGCGCCGAGGATCGCCGCGAGCCGCGCGCGACGGCCTTCATGCTCCGGATCGCTTTCGGCGCTCAGTCGCAGCGATGCGCGTCCATCATGCTGCAAGGTGAACGCCACATCGGGCCGCGCCATGGCGAGTCGCTTCATCACGTCCGAAACGGCCATCATTTCGGCGCGCTCGGACTTCATGAATTTCAAACGCGCAGGCGTTGCGAAAAACAGATCGCGCACTTCGATGCGTGCGCCACTATCGCTGAGCGCCGCCCATGCGGCAGGCGCCGGGGCGCTGAGCACGCCGCCCTCCACTTCGACACGCCACGCGTCATCGGCGCCGCGCGCCTTGGAGGTGATCGACAAACGCGCCACCGCGCCAATCGACGGCAGCGCTTCGCCACGGAACCCCATCGTATGAATGTTCAGGAGATCAACGTCACCACCTGTGCCGGCGACAAGCTTCGACGTCGCGTGCCGCTCCACCGCAAGCGGCAATTCGTCCTGTGTGATGCCGCCGCCATCATCCTCAACAGCGATCAGCCCCAAGCCGCCGCGTTCGATGCGCACCTCAATGCGGCGCGCGCCTGCGTCGAGCGCATTTTCGACAAGCTCTTTTACCGCAGCGGCAGGGCGCTCGATCACCTCGCCTGCGGCGATACGGTTCACAGCTTCGGGGGGAAGACGGCGGATAGGCATTGCGATTCGCGGATCAGAGCGCGACCATAGCAGCATGACGAAGAACACGCCTCCCCCGAAAGACACGCCCCCGCCCGCCGCCAACGCCGCGCAAATGGCCAGCCCCTCCTTCGAACTCGCCACACTGGATCAGGAATTTCTGCTTGGCGACGAAATGCGCGGCGTGCGGTTCATGCTGGAATATTCCAAAGCCGAATTATTGTTGCGGCGTGCGAATATTCTTTCGACCATTGTCGTCTTTGGATCGGCGCGCACCCAGGAAGACGGACCAGGCAAACAAGCCATTTGGTACAACGAAGCGCGCGCCTTTGGACGCATCGCTTCCGAACGCGGCGGCGCCGTTTGCCCGGAAGGCAAAGCGCACCGCAATGTGATCGCGACGGGCGGCGGCCCCGGGGCAATGGAAGCGGCGTGTCGCGGCGCGCGCGATGTCGGCGCGCCGGCCATCGGCTTCAACATCACGCTGCCGCATGAGCAGGAGCCGAATGCCTACACAACGCCGGAGCTGACGTTCAACTTTCACTATTTCGCCATGCGTAAGATGCACCTAGCCATGCGCGCCAAAGCGCTCGTCGTATTTCCCGGCGGCTTTGGCACGCTGGATGAAATGTTTGAGCTGCTGACGCTGCGCCAGACGCGCAAAGTCACCGAGCTGCCGATCGTGCTTTTCGATGAAGGTTATTGGCGATCGATCGTGAATTTCGACAAGTTGGTTGAGTACGGCACAATCAATGAAGCAGACCTGACGCTCTTCCGTTTTGCCGACACCGCGCTTGGCGCTTGGGAAGCGCTCGTCGAGCAAGGCCTCGCCGCGCGTTTGCCGCAAGGCGCCTTGTAGACGAATTTTCGCGTGCATCGGCGCACATCATGTGATACATGCGGCGTCCTTCGGAGACGTGTCGTGAAAACGCAGAACACTTTTGCACTCACCCCAGTCGTCGTCGCGCAACGCGGCGAGCGGATGGATTCGTGCGCGCGGAGGAGTTCTGCTTTCTAGCGTCTTCGGACAAAGGAGCATGAAAAACCCCTCCAAGGCGCGGCCTGGAGGGGTTTTTCGTATGCGCTCGTCATACATGCTCTGGGCCACATGATCGTTGAGAAAAAGGAGAACCGGATATGTCCGGTTACAAGGAAATCGAAGGCGCAATCGCGCCGATCAAGGCCTGGACCAATGGTGTGCCGGTGGAGCATGAAGCGCAAAACCAATTGCGCAACATCGCCATGCTGCCTTTCATTCATAGCCATGTTGCCGTGATGCCCGACGTGCATCTCGGCAAGGGCGCGACTGTGGGTTCGGTGATTCCGACCAATGGCGCGATCATTCCTGCTGCTGTCGGCGTCGACATCGGTTGCGGGATGATGGCGGTGCGCACCTCGCTCACGGCAAACGATTTGCCGGATTCGCTGTCGCGCTTGCGCGGCGCGATCGAGCGCAACGTTCCGCACGGCAACGGCCCTGGTGGCAATCACCGTGAAACGCCCTCTTCGGTGGAGACGACCTACCGCGACTCCGGCCTCGATGAACGCTATCGCGCGATCATCGATAAGCACCCGAAGGCGTCGGCGAAGTCGCAAACGGCGCAGATGGCTACGCTTGGCGGCGGCAACCACTTCATCGAGGTGTGCCTCGACGAAGCGGACCGCGTTTGGGTGATGCTACATTCGGGCTCGCGCGGCTCGGGCAACCGGATCGGGCAATACTTCATCGAGCGCGCTCGGGAAGAATTGCTCCGCCGCGAACTCGGCTACCACGTGCCGGACAAGGACCTCGCTTTCTTCATGGAAGGCGAAGAGCTGTTCGACGATTACGTGGACGCAGTCGGCTGGGCGCAAGACTATGCGCGCGCCAACCGCGAGGTGATGATGGAGCGCACACTGCGTGCGCTGCGTGACAACCTGCCGAAGTTCAAGCTCGATAAGCACGCCGTGAACTGTCACCACAATTACGTGGCGCGCGAGAACCATTTCGGCGCCGACGTATGGGTGACGCGCAAGGGGGCCGTGCGCGCAGGCGTTGGCGAACTTGGCATCATCCCCGGCTCGATGGGCGCGAAGTCGTTCATCGTGTGCGGCAAGGGCAATGCAGATTCGTTCTGCACCTGCTCGCACGGGGCCGGGCGCGCCATGAGCCGCACCGAAGCGAAGAAGCGCTTCACGCTCGCCGACCACAAGGCGGCGACCGAAGGCGTGGAATGCCGCAAGGATGCGGGCGTGATCGACGAAACGCCGATGGCCTACAAGGACATCGACGCCGTCATGGCCGCGCAGGCGGACTTGGTGGATGTCGTACACACGCTGCGCCAGGTGGTGTGCGTGAAGGGGTGAGTTCGACGTCCTCCCTTCTCCCGCATGGGCGGGAGAAGGTGTCGGCGAAGCCGACGGATGAGGGTGGGCGTTCAGGTACGAGCGCGCCCCCTCATCCGGTCCTTCGGACCACCTTCTCCCCCTCACGGGGGAGAAGGAACGGTCTCCAACGGCGCCGTGGTCCATGGGTGAAGATGCTGCACTGTCGATGCAGCGAGGCGGGTTCGAGTCCCGCCGGCGCCGCCAACATCAACAATAGGAGGCTAAGATGAAACGCTACCGCAATCTTTTCGACCAGCCTTGCTTTCGAGCGCTCATCCAAACGCCGCAAGGGCTACCCGTCTGAAACGCACGTAAAGCGCGGCACGCGCACGGTGCGCGGGCGATGTCGAGCTGGTTGAAAAGCTTGGCCGCAACGATCTGTGTCCATGCGGCTCATGGAGGTTGTTTCAAGCGCTGCTGCATGAAGAGCGGCCGCTATGACGGCGCCGAGCGGAATCACTATTTTCGGGAGGACTAGGGCGCAGCCGCCACGTCCAACCCCTCGGGTTGCCCCACAACCACAAACGTGAAGCGCGCGGGGTCGAAATACTCGCGCGCGACGCGGTTCACGTCTTCGCGGCGCACGGCGCGCAGCATATCGTTGCGCTCATTGATGTAATCGATGTCGCGGCCGATGATCTGGTACGAGTGCAGAATGTCGGAAATGCCGCGATTGGAATCGAGGTCGAGCGCGAACGAGCCGGTGAGATAGGTGATGGCGTCATCCACTTCCGCCCGCGTCGCCCCCTCTTGCGCCAGCCTCGCCATTTCCGCGCGGATCACTTCTATCGCTTCGGCGACATTGCCGTTTTCCGTCTGCGCCGAGCCACGCAGAAGCGCCACGTGATCGCGTACGGAATTGCCCGTGCCGACGCCGTAAACAAGCCCGCGGGCTTCGCGCACTTCACTCATCAGGCGCGAAGAAAACCCACCGCCGCCCAGAATATAATTCGCCACCGCGAACGCCATCCAATCGGGATGATCTTCGCGCATGCCGGGCGCGGCGAAAACGATCAGGCTCTGCGGCTGCGGCAAAGGCCGCACGATCAGCGGCGTCGGCGCCTGCAGGGATGCGTCCGGCGGCACGGCAATACTGGTCGTTGCCGGCAGCGCGCCGAAAGTTTGGTCGAGCAGAAGGCCCAGCGCCTGCGCATCGATATCGCCGACGACCGTGATCTGCATCCGATCACGCGCGAACAGCAGCCCCTTGCGCTCCTCCAGCGCGTCGAGATCGATCGCGGCGACGGTCTCGTTCGTTGTACGCCGCGCATAAGGATGATCGGGATAAAGCGCATCATCGAGCGCGGCGCCCGCGAGATAGCTCGGATTTGTGTCGCGTTGCAGGATGCCAACCTGCCATTGCCGGCGCAGCCGCTCCAAAGACGCTGCATCGAAGCGCGGCTGCATCAGCGCCATGCGCGCCATTTCGAACGCCGCATCGCGATTTTCCGTGAGCGTGACGAGGCTCATGCCCATGCCGTCCCAGCTGGATGAGAAGCCGAGCGACATATTCAAATCTTCAAGCCGCTGCTTGAACGCCTGCGCGTCGAGATCGCCCGCGCCTTCAGTCAACATGTCGGCCAAAGCGCTGCTAACGCCGATATGCGTCTCAGGCTCGATGGCTGCGCCGCCATGCCAATAGGCTTGCAGCACCAGCATGGGCACAGTGGCATCGGCGACCAGCCACGCCTCGATACCGCCGGGAGACACCACGCGCTCAGCCGGCACGCCGTGGCGCGCGGCCGCGGATTCTGCACGCTCTTGCGCGACTGCCGGCGCGATGGGCGAAAACGCGAAAAGCGCAAGCAGGATGAGCGCGACAGCCCTCATTGCTCACCCTCCGGCGGCATCAGCCAGCCCGTGACAGAGCGATTGATGTCCAGCGTTTCACGGACGATCGCGAGTGCTTCCTCGCGCGTGACAGCCGAAATATCTTCGGGCCAATTCACGATGTCGTCGATGCTTTCGCCTTGCGCCAACGAAGCCCCAAACATGTTCGCCAGCCCCTGCTGACTGTCGCGCGCATAGATCGCGGCGGCTTCAAGCGAAGATTTCGCGCGCGTCAATTCCTCTTCTGTCGGGCCGTCGCGCAAGAACTCGTCGATGATTTCATCGATCGCCGCCTCCAGCGCCTCCGGCGCGACGCCAGCGGCGGGCGTTGCGCCAACCGACACCATGCCGCCGCCAAGACCGCCGGTCTGTGAACTGGCGCCGGCGCCAACGGCCAGCCCGCGCTCTTCAACCAAGATCCGATAAAGCCGGCTGGTTTGCGAGCCACCGAGAATTTCCATCGCCACATCGAGTGCGTGCGCTTCGCGCCCTGTGTCCGTGCCATAGGAGGTAGCGCGATAGAGCCGCGACATCGTCGGCTGACGCACTTTCTCATCGCGGTGCACCAAGCGCATCGGGCCCACCGATGGCGGATCCTGCACCCAGGCGCGCGCCGGCAAATCCCGCGTCGGCCGCAAGCGCCCATAATAGCGCTCGGCGAGCGGACGCAATTCAGCGGCGTCGACATCACCGGCGACAACGAGGATCGCATTATTCGGCGCATACCAGGTGCGGTAGAATTCAAGCGCGCTTTCCCGATCCAGCGTGCGGATCTCGTGCAGCCAGCCAATAATCGGCGTGCCATAGGGATGATGCGGATAGAGCATGGCGCGCATACGCTCGCCCATCACGGCGCCGGGATTATTGTCGATGCGCTGGCGGCGTTCCTCGACGATCACATCGCGCTCGGCGAGGAAGGTTTCATCCGAGAAGCGCAGATTGCGCATACGGTCCGCTTCCATGCGCATGACAAGTTCGAGCCGGTCGCGGGCAATGCGCTCGAAATAGGCGGTGTAATCCCAGGACGTGAAAGCGTTGTCCTCGCCGCCATTGCGCGCAACCGTGCGCGAGAACTCACCAGGCGCAATCTCGCGCGTGCCCTTGAAAATCAGGTGTTCAAAGAAATGCGCGACACCGGAATAGCCTCGCGGTTCATCGGCTGCGCCGACACGGTACCAGACCATGTGCGTGACAACCGGCGCGCGGCGATCGGTGATCACCACTACCTGCAGGCCATTGTCGAGCGTGAAGGTCTCAGGACGCGAGAATGCCCGCGCCTCGGCGACAAAGCACAGGAATACGATGGCGCACGCCGCGACGACGCGCGCCGTCCCCCCGATGATCCCCCTCACTGGATCAGGTGCCGGGCAGCTTGAAGCCGCCGCTCGCCTCGCGGCGGATGGTGACGTCGCCGCCACCCGTGGCGCGGCGGATCGCCTCTTCCTCTTCAAGACGGCGCGCCTCGGCCTCAGCGTCGGCGGAAGCCGCTGTTTGGGCATCGGCGCCCTCAAAGTCGATCACGCGGTCCGCGAATTCCTGATTGCGGCGCACGACGCCGTCAGACTCATAATCCACCGTGGCGCGAATGCTCGGATCGGCCGCATCAGCTCCGGCTGCGGAAACGAAGGCGCGCTCACCGCCGCTGGCGGATTGGCCGATATCTTGGCCGAACAAGGCCGCACGCGCCTCCGCATCCGGATCAAGCTCCTGCGGGCGCGGCGCGCCGGGCTGCGGCGGCCGCAGACTGTAATCCGGCGGAAGCGTCAGCGGCGCGCGCGTGACAATGCGGAATTCATCCGGAGTCTGTTTGGTGATGCCGAGCGAGTTAGCCACCGTGGAACATCCACTCGCCGCAGCTGCCGCCGCCATGATCGCTACCAGCGCAATCGGTTTCCGCATCGGACGCCGCCTTCCCTCAAAATCTTTCCGGCCGTTCTTAGCCGAGCCTGCCGCCTCTCGCCAAGCAACTCCGCCAGTTCGCGCCATTTCCGGGAATGGCGGGCGAAGGTGACGGGAGTTTGGCGAGTTTGGACCTGATTCAGCCGCCCGATCCACCCGACCCGCCGCCGAATCGCGCCCGTAAGGCCCGCGCCTGCGCCTTAAGCTGGCTCCAGCCGGTGCCTTTTCCAGGCTCGGATTCAGTCAAGAACAGCATGTCAAAGGCCAGCAGCACCGCACCGACCGTAATGGCGGCGTCAGCGACGTTGAACACCCAGGGGAACCAAAGCCCGCTGAAATCCAGAAAATCCACCACCGCGCCGAAGCGGATGCGATCGATCACATTGCCGAGCGCCCCGCCAACAACGAGCCCCAGCGCCAGCGCCGTCAGACGCCGCTCCGCGGAGCGCATCCACCAAGCGAAAACGCCGGCGATCACCAGCATGCCCGCGACCAGCGCCCAGCGCGCCACATCATTGCCCGCCGCCAGCAGACCAAAACTCACGCCGCGATTCCAAACCATACGCAGGTCGAAAATGGGCGAGATTTCAATGAAGCCGCACGGCGCCACCATTTGCAGGCAGCCGGGCGGGCTAAAGTCCAGCGGACCCAGCACCACATATTTCGTGATTTGGTCGGCAGCGACGACGATCGCCGCCAGGATAAGGCCGAAGCGCAACATGCGCCCGCTTATGTACGGGCGTTGATGCGCCTTCAAGCCGCCTGCGTCGCTTCAGCCGCGCCCGTGCGCCGCATCCCAGGCCGCCACTGCCTCAGCGTCGCGGGGGGTGATGTCCGGGAAGCGCGGATCGGCGGTCGAGGGATCGAAATATTTCCAGGAGCGCGCGCACTTGGCGCCCTTGGCCCGCTCCACGACGACAGCAACGCCCGGCGTTTCGCTCAAACGGAACGCCGCGGCCGGGCCGT
>JAUIJZ010000017.1 GCA_030430715.1 Alphaproteobacteria bacterium | reverse complement strand
GTACAACCTTATTTCACGCCCAGCGATATTGAGAAAGGCGCGAAGTGGTCAACAGAGATATTCGCCGAGCTGACCAATTCGACTTTCGGAATTGTGGTGCTGACGAGAGACAATCTCGATAAGCCGTGGGTAATCTTTGAAGCTGGCGCGTTGTCAGCTCGATTGAACGCAAAAGCCTGCCCTTTGCTTGTGGGCGTTACTCCGACGGAACTTACCGGTCCATTAGCGCAACTGAATGCCACCATCTTTCAGAGAGATGATTTTCATCGACTTATCGCTAGTGTGAACAGTGAACTGGCAGATCGCCGCCTTGATGCACAGTTGCTGGCGCGCAGTTTCGAAAAATGGTGGCCGGACCTAGAACAGTCGATTCAGAAAATCTCTGCTGAGGTGAGCAACAAACCCAAGCCGCATCGACGTGAAACGCGAGAAATGGTGGAAGAGATTCTTGCTACCGTCCGCGAAGTCCAGCGAACGCAGCAAACACCTCCAAGCGGAAAATCGACTCTCACAACTGTTTCGAAGAACATGGCAAGGGTATTTTGTGAGGCGACACTCACCATGCCCGACAACATCAGTCGCGACGATATTCTTGACCGGCTGGACTCCATCAGCACCAACTATCGCCGCTTGCTGACACGCGTGGTTGGCGAAGACTCGTCATTGGGTGAGCTGCTGGCGCAATCGGCTCGTGCAATCAAGGCGGCAAAAGACGAAATACCCTTTTGACCTTTAGCCCCCTACTTCCCCTCGAACAGCCCGCCCGTTTCCGGCGCGCGCTTCGGCGCGACTTTGCCGAGGCGTTCATAGGCTTTCGGCGCGGCCATGCGTCCGCGCGGCGTGCGCATGACGAAGCCCTGCTGCATCAGATAGGGCTCGATCATGTCTTCAATGGCGTCGCGCGCTTCGGACAGCGCAGCGGCCAGCGTATCGACGCCAACGGGCCCGCCTGAATACATATCGACCAGCGCGCTGAGATAACGGCGGTCGAGCATGTCGAGGCCATCGCCATCGACGTCCAAACGCTTGAGCGCGCTATCCGCCGCCTTTGCGTCGATCGCGTTATCGCCAGCAAAGTCCCGCACGCGGCGCAGCAGACGCACCGCAACGCGCGGCGTGCCGCGCGCGCGCTTGGCGATTTCGAGCGCGCCATCTGCTGTGATCGGCGCGCCCAGTTTCGCGGAGGCGCGCTGCACGATGCCGAGCAAATCCTCAGGGCTATAAAAATCGAGGCGCACCGGAATGCCAAAGCGATCGCGCAGCGGCGTGCTCAACATGCCGGCGCGCGTGGTGGCGCCGACGAGCGTGAACGGCGCCAGATCGATGCGCACGCTGCGCGCCGAGGGGCCCTCGCCGATGATGATGTCGAGGTGATAATCCTCCATCGCCGGATAGAGGACTTCCTCAACCGCCGGCGCGAGGCGGTGAATTTCATCGATGAAGAGCACGTCGCGCGGTTCGAGATTGGTGAGCAAAGCGGCGAGATCGCCGGCGCGCGCGATCACGGGCCCCGATGTGGAGCGGAAGCCGACGCCAAGCTCGCGGGCGATGATCTGGGCGAGCGTGGTTTTGCCGAGGCCCGGCGGGCCGAACAGAAGCGTGTGGTCCATCGCCTCGCCGCGCGCGCGGGCGGCGTCGACGAAGACTTTGAGATTGGCCTTGGCCTGGGGCTGACCGACGAATTCGTCGAAGCCCTGGGGGCGCAAGGCGCGGTCTGCGCCCTCGCCCGGCATGCGGTCGGCTGTCACGAGACGTTCGGCTTCTGCCATGGAAATCCCTTAGGGGGCCTAGCTAGCGCGATTCGGTTCTCAAATCGTTCCTATGGAGCAGAGCGCCTCGGAATCGTACAAGGCAGCTGAAGATTCGGGCACGGGAGGGAGAGATGGTCGGATTGGGGCGCGCGGCGCGCGTGAGTGCGGGCGCTTTGGTGCTGAGTTTGCTGCCGGCGGCGGCATGTGCACAAACGCCGGAGGCAAATGGCGCGGATACCGCCTGGATCCTGACCGCGACCGCGCTCGTCCTGTTCATGACCATGCCTGGGCTGGCGCTTTTCTATGCGGGCCTGGTGCAGAAGAAGAACGTGCTCTCGGTGATGATGCAGTGCGTCGGCATCGCCGCCCTCGCCTCGATCCTTTGGCTGGTCTGCGGCTACAGCCTCGCCTTCAGCGGCGACGGCGCCTGGATCGGCGATTTCGCCAAATCCTTCTTCCCGGCGGCGCTGCGCGACAGCGTGAGCGGCACGCTGCCCGAGCCGGTGTTCTTCATCTTCCAGATGACGTTCGCGGTGATCACGCCGGCGCTGATCGTCGGCGCCTATGTGGAGCGCATCAAATTTTCCGCCGTGCTGTGGTTCAGCGGGGCGTGGCTGCTGATCGTCTATGCGCCGGTGGCGCATTGGGTGTGGGGCGGCGGCTGGCTGGCCCAGCAAGGCACGCTCGACTTTGCCGGCGGCCTTGTCGTGCACGCGACGGCGGGCGCTTCGGCGCTGCTGCTGGCGCACATGCTCGGCAAACGCGACGGCTTTCCGGGCGATCTGCACCCGCCGCACAATCCGGGCATGACCATGATCGGCGCGGCGATGCTGTGGGTCGGCTGGTACGGCTTCAATGGCGGCAGCGCTGTGGCGGCGAACGCGCAAGCGGGCATGGCCATCCTGGTCACGCACACGGCCGCCTGCGCGGCGGCGATCACGTGGTCGGCGATTGAATGGCTGCGCTTCGGCAAGCCGAGCATGATCGGCGCGGTGACGGGCTTGATCGCGGGTCTGGCCACCATCACGCCGGCATCGGGTTTTGTTGGACCGATCGGCGGTCTGGTGCTGGGCGTCGCGGGCGGCGCGGTGTGCTTCTACGCGGTGCAGCTGGTGAAGAAGAGCTGGAAGATCGACGACTCGCTCGACGTGTTCGCGGTGCATGGCGTCGGCGGCATTCTCGGCACGCTGCTGCTCGCGGTGTTCGTCAGCCCATCGCTCGGCGGCATCGGCTCGGACCTGACCATGGGCGCGCAATTGGGCGCACAAGTGCTGGGCGTCGGGCTCACGGTGATCTGGTCGCTGGTCGCGACGTTCGTGCTTGCCTTGGCGATCAAGAAAACCAACGGCCTGCGCGTGCGCGAGGAAGACCTCAGCGAAGGACTCGATCTTTCCCTGCACGGCGAGCGCGCGCACCCCGATTAAGCGCGCGCGCTAAGACGCTTTAGCGGCTCACTTCCTTTAGCGCGGCGCGGATCAATTCCGGCGCGGGCGCATCGGCGTCGCATTGCTTCGCCGCCGCTGCAACGGCGCGCGCGGCGCTCGATTGATCGATGCCGAGATTGACCAGCGCCGACACCGCTTCGGCGCGCGAACCGTTGGCGTTCGCGGCGACAGGCGCATGCGTGCTGGTCGGACCGCCGAAAGCGTGCAGCGATTTCGGCCCCTGCTTAGCGGCCAATTCCGTCGCCAGACGCGCGGCGAGCTTGGGGCCCACGCCATTGGCGCGCGCGAACGCGGCTTTATCCTGCAGCGCGATCGCATCGACCAATACAGGCGGCGGCATGGCGTCGAGGATGCCAAGCGCAACCCTGGCGCCAACACCGGGAATGGTTTGCAAATGCGCGAACCAGGCGCGCTCGTCTTCGGACTCAAATCCGTAAAGGCGAATGGCGTCTTCGCGCACATGCGTCTCGATGAAGAGCCGCGCGGCGGCGCCCTTCTCCAGCCGCGCGAGCATCCGCGCGCCGGACTGCACCAAATAGCCTACGCCATTCACTTCGATCAGCGCCGTTTCCTCGCCGACCGCAGCCACAACGCCATTCAACGAACCGATCATGTCCGCCTCCCGCGCGAGTGGTGGCGAGATTCGCGCTCGCGCGAAATGCGGCGCGGCGCGGCGCAGATGCGAACCACTCTCATAACCACACAAGCTTGTCCGGGTATGTTATGGGATTCGCCGAGGGCTCATATTGTTCGGAGGGGGCATGTCCGACCAAAAACGACGGCTAAACCGGCGCTCATTTCTCGGTCGCGTGGCTGGCGCCACGATGATCGCGGGCGGCGCCAGCGCGCTGATTACCGGCGACGCAAAAGCACAAAATTATACCGGCCGCACCGATAACGACCGTGGCTCGCGCGCTGATCGCGCCGGCTATGGCCGCACCGGGCTGACCGACAGCGATTCCGGTCCGAACTCGGACCGCGCCGGCTACGGCCGCGGCGGCCGTGGCGGCGGCACCGGCATCACCGACAGCGATTCCGGACCGAACGCGGATCGCGCCGGCTATGGGCGCGGCGGCGGACGCCGGCGGACCGGTTACACCGACGCCGACAGCGGCTCGATGTCCGATCCAGGCGGCAATGGACGCGGCCCGCGCCGCGGCAGCCGCACCGGGCTGACGGACGCCGATAGCGGCTCGACGGCCGACCGCGCCGGATACGGACGCGGCTCCGACCACTGAACGGAGCCGCTGTGAACGAAAAATGGCTTGAAGATCCGCTCGGCTACCTGATCGGGGCCGAGCGGACCGATGATTTTTTCGCTCGTTATTATGAGAGCGAAGCGCTGATCGTCGCGCACGAGGCGCCGCGCCGTTTCGCCGAACTCGTCAGCATCGACGACATCGACCGCATCGTCACCAATGTGGACTTGCATGAAGGCCAGATCGATCTGGCCGATGCATCGCGCGAACTCAGCCGCGACGATTACATGGATTCCGGCGGCCTAGCGGATCGCGGCGCCATTGCCGACCTGCATCGGGCCGGCGCCACCATTATCCTGCAGCACGCCCATCAACTCGATCCGAAGCTGTCGCGGTTTTGCCGGTCGATGGAGCACGTATTCTCCTCGCACGTTCAGACCAACCTCTATTTGACGCCGCCCAACGCGCAGGGCTTTCGCACCCATTACGACAATCACGATGTCTTCGTCGTGCAAGTCACCGGCGAAAAAGCCTGGCGGCTCTATGAAAAGCCTGTCGATACGCCCTATCGCGGCGAGCATTTCGAACATGGCAAGCATGAGAGCGGCGAACTCAAACAAGAATTCACGCTGAAGGCCGGAGATTGCGCCTATGTTCCGCGCGGGCTGATGCACGACGCCAGCACATCCGGCGACGAAGCTTCACTCCACATCACGGTCGGCCTCATTACCCGCACCTGGGCCGATCTGATGCTGGAAGCCGTCTCGGAAGCGGCGCTGCGCCTGCCAAGCTTGCGGCGCAGCCTGCCAGCCGGTTTCGCACGTCCGGATTTCAACCGCGACGCCGCGCGCGCACAGCTCCGCACGCTGACCGAAGAGCTGGCGCCCGAGCTGCAACTCGACCCCGCGCTTGAGCTGCTGATCGACACGTTCATTCGCTCACGCGCAGCCGACAATCGCGGCGCGGTGCGCGATGCGGCGCGCCCCATCGGCGCCGGCGACAGCTTCCGCAGGCAGCCGCACGCGCTCTGCCGCATCGCCGAGGATGGCGACGATCTGATCGTGATCGCCCCCGGCGGCGAATTGAAATTCGCACCTGCCGACCGGGAAGCGCTGGAACGCGCGTTAAATGGGGAAGCGTTCACGCCGCGCGCGCTTGGCGAAGGCGCAGACGCCATCGTCGGGAAGTTGCTGGCCTACGGCTTGGTGGCGCGCGTCTAGAGCGCGGCCCAAATCAAGAGCAGCATCGCCAAAACGCCGAGCATGGAGCGCACGGCATGCAACAGCGCCCAACGCTGCAGCATGGCGCGCGCCTCTTCCTCGATTGCAGCTTCGCCTGACGCCAACAGACGCTTGTTCACGGGCATCACGGCAAAATATGTGAACGGCCAATTGGCGAGCAAAACCGCACCGCCAATGAGAAAACGCCAATCGTCGGCGGCAGCCGCGCCTATGGCGGCCAGCCCGCCCAATAGCGCCAAGCCAGCCTGCATGAGCGCGGCGCGCTGATACGAAGCTTTCCACTGACTCAGCGCCGCTTCTATCGGCAAACGCATGCGCGCCGGATGCTCAGCAATGTTGATGTAAATCGCGGCCCCGCTGAAAACCGCCGCGATCGCGAGCGCGAATAGGCCAAGCGCCACGATCAGGTTCCGTGCGCGCGCCGCTGAAAGCCGGCATGCGCGGCATGGCACAGCGCAACGCCCAAGGCATCGGCGGCGTCGGCGGAAACGTCCCCCGCTGTCGGCAGCAAACGGCGCACCATGAACGCAATTTGCGTTTTGTCCGCGGCGCCGGAGCCGACCACGGCTTTCTTGATCGTTGTCGGCGCGTATTCAGCAACGGCGAGTCCTCTTTGCGCCGCTGCAGCCAACGCCACCCCGCGCGCCTGCCCGAGCGCCAGCGCCGCGCGCGCGTTTGAGTTGACGAATGTTTCTTCCACCGCCGCCTCATCCGGCGCATGTGCGGCAATCACCTCGCTCAGGCCGGCGAACACATCATGCAGACGCGAGGCGAGCTGCTGCTGCGTGGATGGTTTGATCACGCCATGTGCGACATGCGACAGCCGCGAACCTTCACAGCGGATCACGCCCCAGCCGCAGCGATTGAGGCCCGGATCGACGCCGAGAATAAAACGAATGCTCATGCGTGTTTCCCGCGCGCATCGAGGGCGAGCCGCGCCGCGACCGCCACATAGATCGTCCAGAACAAATTGTTCGCCTGCAGCACATGACTTTCGGAAAGTGTGTAAAGTGCAAACGCGATGAGAAATGCTGGCGCCCAAAGGCCAACGCGCGGATCGGCCACCGCCCGCGCGCCGCGCATCAGCGTCGCGCAGGCCTGAATGGCGAACAGCGCGATGCCGGCGCGGCCAAGGCCCAACGCCAATTCAAGCCAGCCCGAATGCGCCGAGGCCACTTCCCATTGTACGGCTTGGCGCACCCAATAGGCCGGGCCGTTATCGGGCAGCCAAAACGCATAATAGCCGTAGCCGAGCCAAGGCTGCGCGGCGATGGCCGGCATGGCCGCGTCCCAGATGTCGGTGCGGCCGGTGAGGGAAAGATCGCGCCCAAGCACGGCGACGATGATTTGTGGCGCTGTGAGCGCGATAACGACTGCGATCGTCGCCACGCACACGATGCTTGCGCACACAAGCACGGCCAGCATCGGTCCGCGGCGGATGGCGTAGACTGCGGCGATGGCGCCCGCCGCAATCAGCGAAGCGAGCAACGCCGTCATCGACGTGGAGAGCAACACCAGCGCAAAGGCGCCGAGCGCGCCCGCCAGCCATATTTTGCGACGCTCCGGCGCGGCAATCGCCGCGCCCAGATTGATGGCGACGCCGAGCGCCATGATGCCGCCCAGCGTATTTTTATGCGTCCACAATCCGCACCAGGCGCCGGGATGTTCGAACGTCATGCGGCCGATGCCCGGCGCCAACAGGCCCAACACAAACGAACCGGCGATGAGCACGACGAACGCGCCGGCCAGCACCTCGACCAGTTCGCGCCACTCATAGCGCCAAGCGAGGTAGAGGCCGAAGCCCATGGTCAGCGCCAGCCACACCGAACGGCGCAGCGTGGCCCCGCTATCGATCGACCACAGCGTCGAAGCAAACGCCAAGGCCAACAGCGCCATCAGCACGGGCGCGGCGCGCGCTGTCGCGATCGCGCTTTTACGGTCGCGCCATATCGCCCAGCCAAGAAATGCATAGACGGGAATGAACGCCAGCCGCGCATAGCCGGGCGGGTCGGCGAGCCCTTGCGATTGCGCAACAGCGGCGAAAAACGGTTCGGAAAATTGCGCCAAGCAGAGCGCCGCCAGAAGCGGCTCCCAATACGCGAAGCCGGCGCGCGATGCGGGCGTCGCCTGGGCGGGCGCTGTTGCGAACGTCATGACGCTTTAGCCCTGCGCCCAATCCCTTGCTAAAGGGCTAATTAACTTGGAATTGACGCCGTTAAGCGCGGCGCCTAAGTTTGCGCGTCCACGCCAGCCAGGAAAGGAGCGGAGATGTCAGAGCTTGTTTCCTTCGCCCCTCGCCGCGCCGGCGTGGTCTGATCGCACGCGTCACGTGCTGAAAGTCCCGCCGGCCCTCTGGGCTCCGATTACACGGACTTTCAAAAATGCTTATCGATTATGGCTGGACGGACAACCGCCAGCGCGACTTTGACTTTCAATCCGGCTACGCGCCCGCGCGCGTGGTTGAGCAACAGCGCGGACTTTACCGCGTTGTTGCGGAAACGGGCGAATACGCCGCCCATGTCAGCGGACGGCTGATCTATGACGCCGGGCCCGGCGCTCTGCCGGCTGTCGGCGATTGGGTCGCGCTTGCGCCGCCCGCTGGGGACGGCGCGGCGATCATTCATCGCGTGCTGCCGCGCGCGAGCGCCTTCCAACGCACCGACGCGGCGGGAAAACGCGAAACCATCTGCGCCAATCTCGACATTGCGCTGATCTTCACCGCGCTGAATGGCGACTTCAATCCGCGCCGCGTGGAGCGTTATCTCGCCGTCGCGCGCGAAGGCGGCGCGGCGCCGGTCGTGGTGCTGACGAAAGCGGATCTGTGCGAGGAACTCGCGGCGCGTTGCGCGCGGATGGAATCTGTTGCCGGCGGCGCGCCGGTGCTGGCGATTTCCGCGCTCACCGGCGCGGGTCTGGAGCAGCTTGCGGCGCATTTGCCGCCGCGCAAGACGGCGGCGCTGCTTGGTTCTTCGGGCGTCGGCAAATCGACGCTGGTCAATGTGCTCGCGGGCGCAGCGCTGATGCAAACACGCGCCATCAGCGGCGACGAGAAGCGCGGGCGTCACACCACCACGCACCGCGAACTGATCCTGCTGCCGGGCGGTTCGCTGTTGCTGGACTCGCCGGGCCTGCGCGAACTCAGCGTGGCGCATGCCGAAACCGGCGTCAGCGCGACGTTCGCGGATGTCGAAGCGCTCGCCGCCTCGTGCCGCTTCAGCGATTGCAGCCATGGCGGCGAACCGGGCTGCGCCATCACCGCCTCATTGGATAGCGGCGAACTCGATGCGGCGCGTTGGGCCAACTACCAAAAGCTACAACGCGAATTGGCCTACGAAGAGCGCAAGGAAGATCACGACGCAGCCGCCGCGCATAAGCAAAAATGGATGAAGATCGCCAAAGGCTATCGCGCGCTTAAAAAGCGGCGCGAGCGTTGGGACGACGATTAAAACCCGGCTTGAGGCGGCGGCGCGTTAAGCGCTCGCCGCTTCGGCGCCGTGACAATATTTGTATTTCTTGCCCGAGCCGCACGGACACGGCGCGTTGCGCGAAACCTTGCCCCAAGTGGTCGGATTGTGACGGTCGAAGCCTTCGGGCGCCAAAGCGTGCGCGCCGGGATCGCGCGTCGCCATTTCGTTTTCGCCGGTATCCGGATTTTGGTGGATTTCAATCGTGCGCGGCGGCGCCAGCGGCTGCAATTGCTCCTCGGCCTGACCGATCTGCAAGCGCAGCAGCATGCGCGTGACCGTGGTGCGCAGATCGAGCAGCATGCGCTCGAACAGCGTGAACGCTTCGGTCTTGAATTCATTGAGCGGATCGCGCTGCCCGTAGCCGCGCAAATGGATCACGCTGCGCAAATGATCGAGCAAGGAAAGGTGCTCGCGCCAGCGCATATCGACGACCGAAAGCAGCACTTGCTTTTCAACGGCGCGCAGACGCTCGCCGCCCAACATCGCCGCTTTCTGCGCATAGGCCTGATCGACCTCGCGCATGAGCCGCTCGACGATCTCTTCCTGAGCGATGCCCTCTTCGGCCGCCCAACGATCGACAGGCGGGGTGAAGCCAAAAATCTCCTCGGCCTCGACCATGAGCTCGGGCGTATTCCACTGCTCGGGATAGGCTTTCTCCGGCATGTGGCGCCAGACCAGCTTTTCCACGACGTCATGACGCATATCGCGCACGATCGGCGCGACATCGGCGGTGCGCATGAATTCGATGCGCTGCTCGAAGATCGCCTTACGCTGATCGTTGATGACGTCGTCGTATTTCAGCAGGTTCTTACGGATTTCGAAGTTACGCTGCTCGACGCGGCGCTGACTGGTTTCCAGCGCCTTATTCATCCACGGGTGGACGATCGCTTCGCCTTCTTGGATGCCGAGACCGCGCATGATCGCATCGAGCCGCTCGGCGGCGAAGATGCGCAATAGATCGTCCTCAAGGCAGATATAGAATTTCGATTTGCCCGGGTCGCCCTGACGGCCCGTCCGGCCGCGCAATTGGTTGTCGATGCGCCGGCTTTCGTGACGCTCAGTGCCGAGCACGTAAAGCCCGCCCGCATCAAGCGCGATGCGCTTCTTAGCCTCGATATCGGCGGTGATGTCGCGCTTCAGATCGGCGATCTGCTCGGGCGTCTCGTCTCCCTTCTGCGCAGCTTTCACGCGCATATCGAGATTGCCGCCAAGCTGAATATCGGTGCCGCGGCCAGCCATGTTGGTGGCGATCGTCACCGCGCCGGGCACGCCCGCCTGCGACACGATCTGCGCTTCCTGCTCGTGATAACGCGCGTTCAGCACCTGGTGCGGAATGCCGCGCTGCTTCAGCAGGGTGGAGAGATATTCGGATTTTTCGATCGACACCGTGCCGACCAGCACAGGCTGCTTGCGCCGGTGCGTCTCTTCAATGTCGGCGATGATGGCCTGATATTTTTCGCGCGCCGTCCGATAGACTTCGTCATCGTCGTCAATGCGCTTGACCGGGCGGTTGGTCGGCACTTCCAGCACATCGAGATTGTAGATATCGCCAAATTCCGCGGCTTCCGTCGCCGCGGTGCCGGTCATGCCCGCGAGCTTGTCGTAAAGACGGAAATAATTCTGGAACGTGATGGACGCGAGCGTCTGGTTTTCCGGCTGGATGTTGACCTGCTCCTTGGCCTCGATGGCCTGGTGCAAGCCTTCCGACAAACGCCGACCATGCATCATGCGGCCGGTGAATTCATCGATCAGCACCACTTCGCTGTCTTTGACGATGTAGTCCTTGTCGCGATTGAACAGCTTGTGCGCGCGCAGCGCCTGGTTGGCGTGGTGCACGATGGAGATGTTGGCCGGCTCATAAAGCGAGCCCTGCAGCAGGCCATTCTCGGCCAGCAATTCCTCGATCCGCTCCGAGCCCGCTTCGGTATAGGTGACCGAACGCTGCTTCTCATCGTGCTCGAAATGCTCCGCGGTCAGGAGCGGAATCAGCGTGTCGATGGATTTGTAGAATTCGCTGCGGTCCTCGGTGGGGCCGGAAATGATCAACGGCGTGCGCGCTTCGTCGATCAGGATCGAGTCCACTTCATCGACGATGGCGAAGCGGTGCCCGCGCTGGACCATTTCGCCCAGCGAATATTTCATGTTGTCGCGCAGATAGTCGAAGCCGAATTCGTTATTGGTGCCGTAGGTGACGTCGGCGGCATAGGCTTGGCGGCGCTCATTATCGTAGAGGCCGTGCACGATCACGCCGGTGGAGAGACCGAGGAAGCGATAGATCTGGCCCATCCAATCGCTGTCGCGCTTGGCCAGATAATCGTTGACCGTGATGACATGCACGCCGCGGCTCTCAAGCGCGTTGAGATAGACCGGCAGCGTCGCCACCAGGGTCTTGCCCTCACCCGTGCGCATTTCGGCGATCTTGCCGCTGTGCAGGATCATGCCGCCCATCATCTGCACATCGAAATGGCGCATGCCGAGCGTGCGCTTGGCGGCTTCGCGAACGGTGGCGAACGCCTCGGGCAGGATGTCGTCGATTTTGGCGCCGCGCGCGAGCTTATGGCGATACTCGCTGGTCTTGTTGCGCAAGGCTTCGTCGGAAAGCGCTTCGAAGGTCGGTTCCAGCGCATTGATGCGCTGAACGGCCGGCCTCAGCGTTTTCACCTTGCGTTCGTTGACGGAGCCGAAAATCTGCTTGGCGAAGTTGAGCATGAGCGCGATCTTATTCCGATTGCGCCGGCAGCAAAGGGCGCGGAATCCTGCTAAAGATGATGTTAATTTTGTTGGCTTTTTTGTGACTCACCGACGCGCTTCTGCGTGCGAAATCACTCTCGACACCTGCGCTTGCGAGACTTAAGAGCGGCTATAGGCGGTGTCAATGCGACCTCCTGGGCGCTAGTCCAGAGGCGCGCCTCTCTCTCGTCCCGTCCGCGCCAACAGGAAGCAGAACGCATGGTCTTGCGCGCCCCCCACCTCCTCGCTCTCTTTTGCGCCGTCCTGCTGGCGAGTTGCGGCTTGGGCCGCGGCGGCGACAGCGATAGCGACGGCATCGACGATCCCATCGTCGCAGCCACGGTCAATGGGCGCCCGATCTATAATGAGGATGTGCGCAATTACGCCGTCGCACGCGGCCTGCTGCAAGAAGGCGAGGACGCCAGCGCCAATTCTGACGCCTTCTATGTTGCCACTGAAGAATTGATCCAGACCCGCCTGTTTGCCCTTGAGGCGGAAGCGCGCGGACTCGACCGCCAGCCACATATTCGCCGCCTGCTTGAGAACGCACGCGAACGGGTGCTGGCCAATGCGATCTATGAGGAGATCGACGCGACAGCCACCGACCCGTCCGCGATCGAGCAACTTTATCGCTCCAATACGTCGCAGCTTGGCCAAGGCGAGGAAGTGCGCCTGCGCCACATGCAATTCGATACGCGTGAAGCAGCGGATGCGGCGTTGCGGAGGCTCAATGATGGCGAGCGTTTCGAAGCACTCGCCTTCGAACTCTCAACCGAGCGCGACACCGCGCCCGATGGCGGCGACATGGGATTCCAAAAGGTTTCCGATCTGCTGCCCGCCGTACGCGAAGCCGTGGAGCGCACCAGCACGGGGCAAATGATCGGCCCGCTTGAGCTGGCCGGCGCCTGGCATGTGTTCCGGCTCGATGACCGCCGCGAACGCGGCGTGCCGAGCCTGGAAGAGTTGCGCCCGCGCATCGTCGATTGGCTGCGCTTCCGCGAGATCAGCCAGTTGCAGGAACGGCTGGAACGCGATGCGCGCATCGAACGGCTGCGCGCACAGCAGCCCGAAGAAATGGCGCCCGCAGGCGATATCCCCGCACCTGCTGATGCGGAAACGGACGAACAACCGTTCCGGCCCGACGCCGGCGCCGCGCCAGGATCGGCCCCGCCGCCCTTCCCGTTCCCGATCGGCCCTGGCGGCGTGACCGGTAACGCGCCCGCCGCGCCTGCGCCACAACCGGCGCCACAGGCAGCGCCGCCACCGGCGCCCGAGCCTGCGCCGCAACCCGCCGCACCGCCCGCGCAACCGGCCGCGCCCAGCGAACCCACGCCATGAAGATCGAGACGGTTTCGCCGCTCGCCCCGGCGCGGTTTCCCGACCTGCCCGCCATTGCCGGCCTCGAAGCTGCGATTGGACGCGCCGGCTTCTACAAGCATGACCGGCCCGACCTGCTGCTGCTGCGCTGCGCGGCGGGCGCGAAGGCCGCCGGCGTATTTACGTCCAACGCCGTCGGCTCGGCCCCGACCGATTGGTGCAAACAGGTCCTATCCGCCAATCGCGGCAATGCACGCGGGCTTCTGGTCAATGCCGGCTGCGCCAATTCCTTCACCGGCCCCGATGGCGACGCCGCCTGCAAGCGCGCGCTCACTGAAGCAGGCGCCGCGATCGGCATTGAAGCGCGTGAAATGCTCGCCGCCTCCACCGGCGTGATCGGCGTGGTGTTGGACGATTCCAAGATCGCCGCGGCGCTGCCGCAGATGCAACTTGCGGCGGTCGATTGGCCGCAAGCCGCCGCCGCGATCATGACGACGGACACCTTTCCCAAAGGCGCTGGCGCGACGTGCGAGATCGACGGCGTCGAAGTGAACATCGCCGGCATCGCCAAAGGCTCGGGCATGATCGCACCGGACATGGCGACAATGCTGGCGTTCGTGTTCACAGACGCGCCGCTTTCGGCGCCGATCCTGAAAACGCTGCTGCGTCAGGAAACCGAAGTCAGCTTCAACTCGATCACCGTCGACGGCGACCGCAGCACCAATGATTGCGTGCTGCTGTTCGCCACCGGACAAGCGCGCGTGCCCCCCATCGCCGACGCCAAGGACGAGCGCCTGCTCGGCTTCCGCGCGGCGCTCAATCGCGTGCTGGCCGATCTCGCCATCCAAATCGTGCGCGACGGCGAAGGCGCGACGAAACTGGTCGCGGTCAATGTCGAAGGCGCGGCCAGCGACGCGAGCGCCAAGGCCATCGCGCGCACCATTTGCGAAAGCCCGCTGGTGAAAACCGCCATCGCCGGCGAGGACGCCAATTGGGGCCGCATCGTCATGGCCATTGGCCGCGCCGATCAGCCGATCCAGCGCGACATGGTCAGCGTGCGCTTCGGCGAGCTTTACGCCGCGCGCGACGGCATGGTGGCGCCGAACTATGACGAGGCGGCGATGAGCGCCTACATGAAAAACGCCGAGCTTGAGATCACGGTCAATGTCGGCCCCGGCTCAGGCCGTGCGCGCATGTACACCTGCGACCTCACCAAGCGCTATATCGAGATCAACGGCGATTATCGCAGCTGAAGACAAGCCAGCAGCGCGGGAGCGGCCATGAAGGTGCACGGCGAATGTCATTGCGGCGCGATCACTTATGAAGCCGAGATCGATCCTGGACTGGCCGTGATTTGCCATTGCACGGATTGCCAAATCTTCTCTGGCTCGCCGTTTCGCGCGACCGTACCGGCTCCGGCGGAGAGCTTCAATCTTAACGGCGCGCCGCGACTTTATGTGAAAGTGGCGGAGAGCGGCCGCAAACGCGCGCAGGCGTTTTGCTCCACTTGCGGTTCGTCGATCTATTCGGCGGACGCCGAGGCGCCGACCCGATACAATATTCGTCTCGGTTCGCTGCGCGAGCGCGCGGAGATCGCCGCACAAGCACAAATCTGGCGCTCCTCGGCCCAGGAATGGGCGCTGAACGTTTCGGCATTACCCGCACGGTCACAAGACGATTTCGTAGAGCCGCCTCGTCGAACGTGACGCCTTTCGGTCTTTGAAAGGTTAGCGATTATCGCAGCTAGAGCGGGCAACCTGCATCAGCCAGGCCAACTGCATTCTCAAAGTTATTGCGCAGTCGCGCATCCCGCCGCCAATGACGCGGGTGCAGCGAGCATCCATCGTGAAAAGACACGAACCTCTGCTCATTTTGAGGGGGATAAACGACCGCGTGGCCATCGGCCATCATGCGCTCGCCAATATTCACGCCGCTCTCCACACTCGTGCAAACCACGAGCGGCCGCCCAAAAGATTCCTCAGGTGGGATCGGCGATTCGTCTTCGCGCGCGCAAACCAACTGGCCAAACTCAATCAGCAATTCTTGAAGATGCGCCTTCGCATATACGCCGCATGGAACGCGCCCCGCTCCTCGAAGGCAAAATTGATCGATTTCCGGCGCGTCCATGCCATCCAACCGGAATGACACATCACCAACATTGAAACTATCGCCATCAATCACTTCAGCTTGCGCGCCAAGAATAAGATAAGCGCGCGGCTTCAAATTGCCGCCTGCCCCCAACGCCACCGCCACCATCACGAGCGCGCCACCGCCAAGCGCTCCAACCAAAAAAGTGATGAAAGGACGTGTGAACCGCTCGATCGCTTCGCCAGGCGTTAGCGCGCTGACGGCGAGCACCACTATGAGGGCGCCCAACCCGTAAAAGAGCGGCAGTAATGATGGAAAAATTTGTTCGACCGTGTCCCAGTTTTTCCCCAAAGCCTGATAAACCGGACCATCCCCCGCACCGACGAGCGCTTGCAGGAGGTGTAAGGAGTTCGCCAACTCCGCCGCTCCCGCGCCGCTGGGCCGCCACAGCAACCAACCGCCAAAGACAAGCGCTGCCGCGCTCAAAAGCAGGATCAGGCTACGCACCCACCAAACAAACTGCCGCGTGCTAAGCCACGCAAGAATGAGTGCGGTACATAGAAGGGTTGCTGAGATTATGAAATCCATCGGCCCACCTCTGTCCGCGATCTAGCGGAGAAGCGTACTTCTCTCAACCCGCGCGGTTTCCTAACGACGCATTTGAAACCTTGCCGCAGCTGCCGAGCGGTGAAACCCTGGCGCCTAATACTAAGAATCGGAACGCCCATGCATCTGCTGCTTGTCGCCGCCGCCGCGCTGATCGACGCGCAAGGGCGCATCCTGCTCACACAACGTCCCGCGCATAAGCAGCTGGGCGGCTTGTGGGAATTTCCCGGCGGCAAGCTGGAAGCTGGCGAAACGCCCGAACACGCGCTGGCGCGCGAACTGAAAGAAGAGCTGGCGCTCGATGTTGCGCCCGAAGCATTCGAGCCGTTCGCGTTCGCCTCGCACGCCTATCCCGATTTCCATCTGCTGATGCCGCTTTACGTGGCCACGCGCTGGAGCGGGACGCCGAAGCTCGATCCCGACGCCGCCCAAGCGATCGCGTGGGCGCACGCGCGCGAACTCAGCAAGTACGAAATGCCGCCTGCGGATGTGGTGCTGGTTGAGCGCCTTATGGAACGCTACGCGTCCAGTTCGACGTCCCAATAGAGATAATCCATCCAGCTTTCGTGCAGATGGTGCGGCGGAAAGCGCCGGCCAATATGCTGCAGCTCGTGCATGGACGGACGGCGCGGCCGCCGATGCGGACGCATGCCGGAATGGTGCGCGAAGCGGCTGCCCTTGCGCAGATTGCACGGCGCGCAGGCGGTGACGATGTTTTCCCAGGTCGTGCGCCCGCCCTTCGAGCGCGGAATCAAATGATCGAAGGTGAGATCGTCGGCGCAGCCGCAATATTGGCAAGCGAAGCCGTCGCGCAAGAACACGTTGAAGCGCGTGAAGGCCGGCGGGCGGTTCTGGTGCACGTAATCGCGCAGCGACACCACCGAGGGCAGCTTCATTTCAAACGAAGGCGAATGGATCGCTTTGTCGTAATGCGCGACCACGTCGACGCGCTCAAGGAAGACGGCCTTGACCACTTCCTGCCAAGGCCAAAGCGACAGCGGATAATAGGATAGCGGCCGGAAATCGGCGTTGAGCACCAGCGCCGGGAAGCCCGCCAGGGGAGCGCTGGAAACATTCATGCGCGACCGCTCTTTCGCAGCCGCGGCGCATGCGCCCTGGAAAAGATCACGAGCCGATGGTTGAAGGCCAAGCTCCTTTTGCACCGCGAAGCATATCACGAACGCAGGCGAACCCATACCTGATTTGGCGCAACAGGTTCATGACACAAGCGCCACAACTGAGAAAAAAGCGCGTCAGCGCGCAGATAATACCGCCTTCGGCTTCAGCACAGCCTCAAGAAAAGCTCCGCCCAGATCGAGCCCGTCGGGCCCGATGGAATGGGGAATGCCATAAGAAACATGCCATTGCGCCCCGTGGCCTGCCGCCGCCAAGCCCTCGGCCGCCTCGAACATGGCGCCGATCGGCACCATCGGATCCTGGTCGCCATGCACCAGCAATACGGGCGGCTTGGATTTCATTTCATCTTTTAGGCGCTGCGCGCCGGTCAGCATGCCGGAAAAGCCGAGAATTCCCGCCACCTGCTGCTCGCGCCGCAAGCCGACATGCAGCGCCATCATCGTGCCCTGGCTGAACCCAACCAGCACTAGCCGGCTGGGATCGAGGCCGTATTTCTCCAACTCACGGCTGACGAAGGCATCGACCGATTGGGCAGCCTGCCGCACGCCCTGCTCCATCAGGTGCGGATCAATGCGGGCGATGGGAAACCATTGATAGCCGCCGGGCGCTTCCGGCAGCGGCGCGATGCCATTCGGCGCCACAAACGCTGCGCCCGGCAGCGCTTTCGCCCAATAGGGTGCGAGGCTGATCAAATCGGCCCCGTTGGAGCCATAGCCATGCAGCAGGATCACCAGCGTGTCGGGCTTGCCCCCACGCGCGGGCGGCATGCGCGGGCCATCGAGAAAAACCGTCATGGCTTCTAGGTAGCGGCCGATGCGCGATGGGGGAAGCTATGGCTGAGAGCACGCCATAGGCAGCGGATATGCAGTCCGGCTGAAGCCGAGCGTCATTGCCAAGTAACGGGGCAGAGGCCCGATCTCGCTGACAATCTTTTGTCGACAACACCGGATAGACCAAGTGGACAGGATTGGCCTGCCGCCATAAGGCCGTCGCACGTTCCTGAACCGAGGGGGGAAGATGAAAATCCAATTCGCCATGCTGGCCGCGTGCCTTGCTTTTGCAGGCGTCGCGCACGCACAGCCTGTAACGCCACCAGCCTCAATGCGCCCTGCGCCGACACCGAACGACACTTTGGTTTCGCCGCAAGTTTCCGCCGATGGTCAGGTCACCCTGAGTATTTTTGCGCCCAACGCCGAAACCGTCACGCTGGCCGGATCGGATTTGGTAACGCGCGGCCAAACGGCGAATCTGACACGCGCCGAGAATGGCGTGTGGAGCATTACGATCAATCCGGCGCCGGGCACCTATCGCTACGCTTTCAATGTTGATGGCGTCGCCGTCGCGGACCCGCGCAACACGGATGTTTCGACCTCAAACAGCACCGTGCAAAGCCTCGTGCACGTTGACGGCTCGCCCGCCGGCGAGGACCGCCTGGCCGTTCCGCACGGCGCGCTCGCCGAAGTGTATTATCCCTCGCCGATCTTTGGTGAGCGTCGGCGCATGCACGTCTATACGCCGCCGGGTTATGAGCGCGGCAATCGCCGCTATCCCGTCTTGTATCTTCTGCACGGCGCAACCGATTCCGACGATTCCTGGGGGACGGTCGGCCGCGCAAACTTCATTCTCGACAACCTTATCGCAAGCGGCGCCGCCGAACCGATGATCGTTGTGATGCCACACGGCCATTATCCCGACCAAACCAACATCATGTCCTTCGCTGAAGGCGAGCCTGGCCAGGACCCGTTTGGCCGCGACTTCATGCAAGCCATCCTGCCTTATGTGGAAAGCCATTATCGCGTGCGCACCGACGCCAATTCGCGCGCCCTTGCCGGCCTTTCCATGGGCGGCCTGCAGACGCTCAATATCGGCCTCTCGAACCTCGACCGCTTCCGTTATATGGGCGTGTTCAGCTCAGGCTTCTTCGCCGATCCGCTGATCGAAAGCTTCGACAGCGCACGCGGCGCGGATGTGGCCGAGCACGGCAACGATCTGCGCTTATTTTACTTCGCCTGGGGCACCGAGGATTTCCTCGCCGCACGAACCGCCGCGACGCTGGCCTATTTCGACAGCAAGGGCGTGCGCTACGTGCGCAACGAAACCGGCGGCGGCCACACCTGGGACAATTGGCGCGATTATCTGCACGATTTCGCCCCGCGTCTGTTCCGCCGCTAGAAGCTCGAACCTCAAGATGCCTGAAAACCGCGCGCCGCAATATGGCGCGCGGTTTTTTGCTGGGGCAATCTGCCCAGCATGACGTTCGTCACCCGCTTCGCCCCCTCACCCACCGGGCTCTTGCACCTGGGGCACGCCTTCTCAGCGCTGACGGCGTTCGATGCGGCGCGCGCGGCGGACGGGTGCTTCGTGTTGCGCATCGAGGATTTGGATCAAGGCCGTGCACGGCCGGAATTCGAAGCCGCAATTTTCGAGGATTTGGCATGGCTCGGGCTTGAGTGGGAACAGAAGGTGCGCCGCCAATCCGAGCACATGGCCGAATATGAATCCGCGTTAGCCAAGCTCATCGAACGGAATCTGGTCTATCGCTGCTTCCGCACGCGCCGCGAGATCGCTGAAGCCATCGCCGCCGCACCGCATGGCGAGGAGGCCGAGGTATTTGTCGGCGAAGCACTCCCTCCCGAGGAAGAGCAAACGCGCCTTGAAGCGGGCGAAGCTTACGCTTGGCGGCTCTCGCAAAAGAAAGCGCGCGCCGTGCTTGGGCCCGCCTATTTCACGCTCGTGTTTCAGGATGAGACAGGCTTGACGCGTGCCGAACCGGGAAAACTTGGCGATGTCGTTTTGGCGCGCAAGGAATTCCCCGCCTCCTATCACCTCGCCAGTGTTTGGGACGATGCCCTGGCAGGCGTTACGCACGTCATCCGCGGCGAGGATTTACGAGAAAGCGCTCATCTGCATGTGCTGTTGCAGAAATTGCTGGAATTGCCGCCGCCAATCTATCGGCACCACCATCTTGTACTTGACGAAGATGGAAAACGGCTCGCTAAGCGTAACGACGCATTATCCCTAAAAGCATTGCGTGAAGCAGGAAAAACGCCGCGAGACATACGCGACATGCTTGGCGTGTGACGAAACGCACTTTCGCAAACGCTTTGCTAAGCAAAACCGCATATGCTGCACCGCACTAAGGAGCGCCAGAAAGGCGCGGTGTTAGAAGCCATGTTGTGGGTCGATTGCGATTATTATTACGGACCGGATCGCCGCCGCCGTCCTGAGCGCCGTCTACGCGAACGGCGCCGCATACTCTGCGGCGAGCGCGTGCCCGCCCTACACACAGCCCTCCTGCAATTGCGCATGCGCGCGTTCGACGCCCACGGCGAACGCTTGCCGCTCTTTATCGAGCGCGTGCGCGGCGTTTCCACGCTTGCGCAAATCAAAAACGAAACCAGCATCGCCCGCGAACTGGCGGCATTGAACATGTTTCTGCTCAATGCACGCGAAAGCGATCCGCGCGAACAGATCTATTGCGCGATCGATCGCGCACAGACGATGCTCCAGCCCTAATCTGGATAGTGCCGGTCGCCCGGCCATCCTTCGATGGCTTCAATCGTTTCGTGCGCACGTTCCAATTTGTGATCGGGCACGTTTGAAATGCGCGCCGCTTCGATCCACGCCTTGATCGCCGTCGGCGCCAGCCTGTCACGGCCGCACAACAGAAAGAAGGGTTCATCCTTCGTCAGCCCGGACAGCGAACCGTGCTCCAATTCCGCCGCGAGATATTTGAAGCCAGCCTCACGCAGCGCTTTCGCCGCCTGCAGCTTCGCTTCGCGCTCTTCATCGCTCATGAGCATCTCCTCGTGATTAGATCAGCCAGCCGCGCGGCTGCGGGATGGCTTTGCGCATGCCTGCAAACACAAAGCCGATGCCGGAACGGAGCGCCGCCCAGATCGCCACGGCCACATGAATAAACAAGGTGGCGACGGCCAGCGCTCCATGCACATAGGTCAGCATCGACGCCAATATCCAAATGCAATACCCGAGTATCAGCGTACGCAAGGCATGCTCATGATGCGTATTGGCCCATGGCGTGCCCTGCCCGCGATTGGAATAAGCGATCACCGCCGCGCCAATGCCGACCGCCATCGCGACGACCCAGCCTAAAACGCCAAAATTCGTCGGCCAATTAAATAGCTGCGCGGCATTGATGGCGAACGCGGCAAGAGTCAGCCCCTGCGACAACAACGCCTTGCCGCGATGGGTCTTGAAACCGAGCCCGCCGCTTTGCTGCGGCGCCGGCGCGCGCTTTGGCGGGCGACGAAACGGGGTGACATTGTCGGCCATGGCGAAGGCAATAAGGCAGCGGGACAGTAAGGCAATAGGGACAGCGCTAGAGGTTCAGAAGGCGCAAGGCGGCATCGGTGCGGCAAGCTTGACGGAAACCGCGCGCGCTTCGGCGAAATGCTCGGCCATGGCCCATTCGCCACAATCTTACTCACGCCTGCGCGACCGCCGCCGCTACGGCAAGCTGCTCGGCCCTTGCCTTCGGGCGCGACGCGTGGTCAGAACCCGCTCGTGAGCACAGATGCCCAGGCCCCCTCGGCGGAGGCGGACAGCCCTCAAGGCGCGCCCGAGGCCGCGCCCCTCGCGCAGAAAATCCTTCTCGTCACCGACGCTTGGGAGCCGCAGGTGAACGGCGTCGTGCGTACGCTGTCCAACACCATGCGCGAACTGACGGCGCTGGGCTGCGAGATCGAAGTGATCTCGCCCGCCGACTATCCGCGCACCGTGCCGCTGATCACCTATTCCGAAATCCGCCTAGCGCTCGGCGCACGCCAGGATGTCGAAGACCGCTTCCTGTCCTTCGCGCCAGACGCCGTGCACATCGCCACCGAAGGCACGCTGGGCTGGGACGCGCGGGCGATCTGCCTCAAGCACAAATTTCCCTTCACAACGAGCTATCACACCCAATTCCCGGAATACGTTCACGCGCGCTTCAGCTGGATTCCGCTGTGGGCCGGCTATCGCTATATGCACGCCTTCCATGATCGCTCCGGCCGCGTGATGGTGGCGACGCCGACCATGCAGGAGCAATTACAGCTGCAGGGCTTCCGCAATACCGCGCTGTGGAGCCGCGGCGTCGACATTGAACTCTTCCACCCCTCCAAGCGCGGCATCGATGGCGGCGTATTCAAGGATCTGCCGAAGCCTGTGTTCGCCTATGTCGGACGCGTCGCGGTTGAGAAAAACATTGAAGCGTTTTTGAAGCTCGATCTGCCGGGATCAAAGGTGGTGGTCGGCGATGGGCCAGCGCGCGAAGAACTTTCCGCGCAATATCCCGACGCAATTTTCGCAGGATCGAAATTCGGCGAAGAACTCGCGCGCCACTACGCCGACGCCGATGTCTTCGTGTTTCCGAGCTTCACCGACACGTTCGGGCTGGTGATCCTGGAAGCCGCGGCCTGCGGCACGCCGGTGGCCGGCTTCATCGCGCCCGGTCCGAAGGACATCCTACCGGGCACAGGCGCGGGGATCGTTGATCGCGACTTGCGTAAGGCCTGCCTCGAAGCATTGGAGCTGAGCCGCGAGGGCGCGCGCGCGCTAGCGGAGCGCTATTCCTGGCGCGCCTGCGCTGAAGAATTTCGCCGCAATCTCGAGCCGCTGCCCAAGGAAGGCAAACGCCGGTTTTGGAAGAAGCTCGCCGATTTGCGTGCGCGAGCACGTGAACGCCGCCGCCTAGCGCGCGAGAAACGCCGCGAAGAAAAGCAGATGCGACGCAGCTAAAGCCGCGCGCTTTAGCTTACCACTTGATCGATTTGCGCAAGCGATAGCGCAGCAAGATCGCCGTTCCGTTCAGCAAAAGCGTGATGGCAAGCAGAACGAGGCCGGCGGCCGCGGCAATCTCAAGAAACTCGGCCTGCGGGCGCGAAGTCCAGTTGAACATCTGGATCGGCATCACGGTGAAGTCCGCGCCGAGCCAATGCGTCGGCGACCAGCTTGCGATCGCATCGCCCCACCCTGCCACGGATTGCACGGTGCTGCCGTGCGGCAATTCCAAGACCTGGCCCGCTTCAACCGCACGCTCGGTAAAGTCAGGCATAACCACGACGCCATCGTGCGCGATGTGCACGGTTTCAGTCGCGCTCGGATCGACGGCCGCGCCGTATTGATCGAGCACGCCAATGGTTTCGAACTTGGCGTCGCCTGGCGTGGTGATCGGCAGGAATGCGACGAAGGTCAGCCCGCCGATCATGATCAGCGGCGCCGTCTCGCCGAGCGCGCGCGAGATGCCAATGATCACGCCGGTAACGACGCCCGGCAGCGCGTAGGGCAGCACGTGATGGCGCGTGGTCTGCCATTTGGTGGCGCCGACAGCGAGCGCGCCCTGGCGCATCTCCTGCGGCACGCCGCGCACAGCTTCACGCGTGGCGACGATGATCACCGGCAAGATCAGCAGGCCAAGCGTGATGCCGGCGGTGAGAATGCTCTGACCGAACAGATCGGCGGCGGAGTTGCGGAAGCTCTCCGGCAGGAAACCGAAATAACGCGCAGGATTGCCGAGGAATTGCACGAAAATGCCGACCGCCATCAGGCCGAACAGAATGGACGGAACCCCGGCCAAATTGTTGACGGCAATCTCGATCGCGCTCGTAACCGGGTTTTTCGGCGCGTATTCTTCAAGATAGACGCCCGCCAACATGCCGATCGGAATGGCGAACAAGGCCGTGGCGACAATCACGAGGATTGAGCCGACCCAGGCGGAAAGAATGCCCGCCTCCGCCGGATTGGAAGACGGGAAGCTCGTGAAGAACGCAGCCGTCAGACGATGCCCGCCATCGTTTACGAGCTCGCCGACGAGCGCGACCAGCGTGCCCAGGCCTATGATCGTCGCCAGAATGCCCCAGACGATAAAGAAATTGTCCTTGAACCTGCGCGTGGCGAGGCCAGGCGGATGCGCGGTGATATCGCTTACGCGGGATGTGTCGACGGCCGTCATCAATAGGCCTCCCGATAGCGGCGCTGCAGATAGAAGGCGACGAAGTTGAACAGAAGCGTCAGCAGCAGCAGCGCGAGGCCAGCGGCGAAGATGCTGTTATAGGCTAGCGTGCCGAACGGCAGATCGCCGAGCGCGACCTGCGCAATGAACGCTGTAACCGTAGCGCCCTGCTGCGTCGGCGAGGACACCATTTGCGGCAGCTGGCCGCCGGCGACGACAACGATCATGGTCTCGCCAATGGCGCGAGACATGCCCAGGATCACCGCACCGACAATGCCGGAAACGGCGGCGGGGGCCACAACACGAAACGCCGTTTCCAAGCGCGTCGCGCCCATGGCGAACGAGCCCTCGCGCATCGAACGCGGCACCGCACGCATGGCGTCTTCGGACAATGAGGCAATGTAAGGGATGATCATCAGCCCCATGACGAGACCGGCGGACAAAAGGTTGAAGCCCGGCAGCTCGATTCCGAACGGACGCAGCCAGCCTTGCAGCAGCGGCGTCACGAATAAGAGCGCGAAATAGCCGTAAACGACGGTCGGCACGGCGGCGAGCAATTCAAGCGTGGGCTTGATGGTTTCCCGCGTGCGCGGGCCGGCGAACTCGCTGAGATAGATCGCCACCAGCAGGCCCAGCGGCACGGCGACGGCGAGCGCGACCAAAGTGGACATGAACGTGCCGGTGAGCAGCGGCGCGATCCCATATTGCGGATTGTCGAACAGCGGCGTCCAGGTGGTCGAGGTCAAAAACTCAATGACCGAAACCTGCGCGAAGAATTTGCTCGATTCAGAGACGACGACAAAAATGATGCCGAGGACAACGGCGACGGCAACGGCAGCGGCGGCGAAGAGCACGCCCTCCATCGCGCTTTCCAGCGGGCGTGACCGCTTCTTCGTGAAATCCCGCTCCACATCGTCCCCCAAGCCGGCGCACCGCGCGGCGAGACAAGGCGGAAGCTGCGCGCGCCGCCCGCCTCAATTGTTCGCCCTATTAGCGCTGGACTTTCCACAAGACCAGCACCGTAAAGCACTTCAAAAATGACGTTTTAATTGCACTCTGCGGAAGCGCGCCTGCTCGCTCGCAAACGCGACTCACAAGCGCGTGCATCGCTGTCCTACGTTGCGCTTTTATGACATCACGCAGCATCAGGAGCCCGCTGCGCGAATTTTAACCACGATTAGCTCTTTACTTTGGGGATAAGCAGCCTTAATTCCACATTCACCGGCGGACACTGGAAACAGCGTCCACTAACGCCCCCTCGGCCCAGGCCACGATGGGCGACCGATGACCCAGGAAGCAGGAGGCCTCCTGGCGGTCGACCCGGCGTAAGCTCCCAAGGGCGGACCTGACATTTAGCATGTCCGACATCCCGCCGGCCTGGGTTAGTAGCGATCCGAAGGGACAGAATAGATCCCCTTCGCCGCGATCAAGTTGGGAGGCTGCCGGATGGACCGTGTCCACTCGTCATTTGACCTTTTGTCGCACAATCTGCCCGAAGGGCCGGTTGTAATGGCGCGTCCACATTGCGTGGCGCAGGCCGCGCAATGGTTTAAGACTAATTTTCCTGGCGAAGTGCTGTACGCCGTCAAAGCGAATCCAGCGCCGTGGGTGCTCGATGCACTTTGGGCCAATGGTGTTAAAGGCTTCGACGTCGCGTCGGAAGCGGAGTGCGAGCTCGTCGCCACCCGCTTTCCTGAAGCGCAAATCGCGTTCATGCATCCGGTGAAGTCGCGCCGCGCGATCTCGCGTGCGTACCGCGATTTCGGCGTGAAGACTTTCGCGCTCGATAGCGAAGAAGAACTCGAAAAAATCCTGCAGGAAACCGGCGGGGCCAAAGACCTCACGCTGGTCGTGCGTTTCGCCGTTTCCGGCGACGGCTCAGCCTATCCGCTGGCGCGCAAGTTCGGCGTCACGCCGGACGAAGCGCCGGCGCTGATGCGCCGCGCGCGCGCCGTCAGCGAGGAAATGCTTGGCGTTTCCTTCCATGTCGGCAGCCAATGCATGCGTCCTGACGCGTTCCGTCAGGCGATGGAAATGACCAACCGCGCCATCGTGAAGGCTGGCGTGCTGGTTGATGTCGTCGATGTCGGCGGCGGTTTCCCCGCGATCTATCCGGGCATGACGCCCCCACCCATGATCGATTTCGTGCGCACCATCGCCACGCAATTCGAAAACATGTTCGTCGCCCAGAACGCACAACTCTGGGCCGAGCCCGGCCGCGCCCTGGTGGCGGAAGCCGGTTCGGTGGTGACGCGTGTGGAGCTGCGCAAGGGCGATGCGCTCTATCTCAATGATGGCGCATTCGGGAACCTGTTCGACGCCACGCATCTGAACTGGGCTTTCCCGGCGCAATTGCTGCGCAAGGAACCGAGCCGCGGCAAGCTGATGCCCTTCCGCCTTTACGGCCCGACCTGCGACAGCATGGACGCGGCCTCGGCGCCGCTGATGCTGCCCTGCGACGTTCAAGAAGGCGATCTGATCGAGATCGGCCAACTTGGCGCCTATGGCGCGGCGCTGGCGACGCAATTCAACGGTTTCCAAACCGGCGAAACGGTCGTTGCGCTCGACAGCCCCGGCGCAAGCATGTTCGCACCGGCGCCCGCACAACGTGCAGCGGCACAATCCGCGCGCGTTCGCTCTATCAAGCGTCACATCAAGCGCGTAACAGAGTGAACCCTTGAGAAACGGTCAGCGTTACAGCTGACACGGGGCCCGAGGAGTCGCCCATGAAGAAGGTCATGATCGTCGGCGCCGGCGGCGTCGGTAGCGTTGTCGCGCATAAGTGCGCGCAAAATCCGGATGTGTTCGGAGACATTCTGCTCGCGAGCAGAACGGAGAGCCGCGCACAGGACGTCGCCGCTGCGGTGAAAGGCAAACAACGCCGCGATATCGCAACCGCGGCGCTGGATGCCGATAATGTCGGTGAGACAGTCGCGTTATTGAAGCAGTTCAAGCCGGAACTATTGATCAATGTCGCCCTGCCCTACCAGGACCTGACACTGATGCAGGCGTGCCTGGAGGCAGGCGTCGATTATCTCGACACCGCGAATTACGAATCTCCGGATTTTCCGAAGTTCGAGTATCGCCACCAATGGGCGATGCACCCCGACTACGAAAAAGCCGGCGTGATGGCGCTGCTCGGCTCCGGCTTCGATCCGGGCGTGACCAACGTCTTTTGCGCCTATGCGCGCGACCATCTGTTCGACGAAATCGACACGGTCGACATCGTTGACTGCAATGGCGGAGATCACGGCAAGGCGTTCGCCACTAACTTCAATCCCGAGATCAACATTCGCGAAATCACGCAGCCGGGCCGCTATTGGAAAGACGGCCAATGGATCGAAGTGCCACCGCTCTCCGAGCGCATGGATTTCGATTATCCCGGCGTTGGCGTGCGCGCGTCCTACTTGATCTATCACGAAGAGATGGAATCGCTGGTCAAGAACATACCGGGGCTGAAGCAGATCCGGTTCTGGATGACCTTCGGCGAAAACTATCTGACGCATCTACGCGTGCTGCAGAATGTCGGCCTCACCTCGATCGAGCCGATCGATTATGAGGGCAAACAGATCGTGCCGATCCAGTTCTTGAAAAAGCTGCTGCCCGATCCCGCGAGCTTAGCCGCGAACTATACCGGCAAGACCTCGATCGGCTGCGTGGTTGCCGGCCGCAAGGACGGCAAAGCCAAGCGCGTGCTGATCTACAACGTTTGCGATCACGCCGAGACTTACAAGGAAGTTGGCGCGCAGGCTGTTTCCTACACGACGGGCGTCGGCGCGGCTGTCGGCGCGGAGATGATCCTGACCGGCAAGTGGAAGAAGCCGGGCGTATTCAATCTCGAGGAATTCGACTCGCGTCCCTTCCTTGAACGGCTTGGCCCCGCCGGCCTGCCCTGGCACGTGATGGATATGTGATGGACGACTTCACGTTCGACGTTTCCAACGTCGAGACGCCGTCCTTCATTGTCGATACCGGCGCACTCGACCGCAATCTCGCCATTCTAAAGCGCGTGCAGGAGCAATCCGGCGCGAAGATTCTGCTTGGCCTTAAAGGCTTCGCTATGTGGGCGCTGGCCAAGCAGATCCGCACGGCGCTGCCGGGCGTTTCGGTGGCCTCGGTCAATGAGGCTAAGCTTGCCGCCGAGCACTTTGGCGGCGAAGCGCATGCGTGCGGACCGGCCTATTCGGATCAGGATTTCCGCGAGCTGCTCGGCCTGTGCGATCACATCGTATTCAACTCGCTGTCGCAGAAGGAGCGCCTAATGCCGCTCTATCACGCGCACCGCAAAGCCGGCGGACGCGAGATTGAGTTTGGCCTGCGCCTCAATCCGATGCATCGCGAAGCGAAGGTCGCGCTCTATGATCCGGCTGCACCGGGTTCGCGCCTTGGCGTGACCAAGCAAGTGCTGGACGGCGCCGATCTCAGCGACCTCAAGGGCCTGCATTTTCACACGCTTTGCCAAGTCGGCGCCGATGCGCTGGAGCGCACGCTGCAAGCGGTCGAGGCGCAGTTCGGCGATCGGATCCGCCAGATGAAGTGGATGAATTTCGGCGGCGGGCATCACATCACCATGCCGGGCTACGATACCGATAAGCTGGCCGGCCTCATCCGCAGCTTTTCCGATCGCTACGGCGTGCAGGTTTATCTGGAGCCAGGCGAAGCCATCGCCATACGCACAGGCGTTCTGGTGGCGAGCGTGCTCGACATTGTCGAGAATGACGGGCTCAACGCCATTCTCGATGCGTCCGCAACGGCGCACATGCCCGATGTTTTGGAGATGCCCTATCGGCCCGACATTCAGGGCGGGCATGCGGCGGGCGAACGCGCACACACGTATCGTCTTGGCGGACCGACCTGCCTCGCCGGCGACGTGATCGGCGCCTATTCGTTCGATGCGCCGCTCAAAATCGGCGACAAAATCATCCTCAAGGATATGTCGCACTACACGATGGTGAAGACGACGACATTCAACGGCGTGCGCCACCCCTCCATCGCCACCGCGGATCCGAAAACCGGCGCGATTAAAGTGCTGCGCGAATTTGGCTATGAGGACTACCGCGACCGGCTGAGCTAAACCCTAAAGTCGGCGCCACAGCCACCACGCAAATGTGCCGGCGGCGATCGCGCCCCCCAACAAACCCAGCGCAAGCACGAAGAAATTCAGCAGGCCCACATCGGGCATGAAGCTCGCCATGGCGCCGGGCGGAGTGGAAGCGCCGGCTTTCTCCACGAGCAGGAAGCCGATCTCGCAGAACACGAACACGCCGCCAATCCAGGCAAAGAGCGTCGTATCGAACTGGCGTTGGCGCGATTCCAAATCACGCGTGAAGTTCTCGACATTGGCGAAGGTGCGTTCGACATCGTCAACGCGCGCCTGGATGCCGCGGCGTTCTTCGAGGCGCTCGAACACCTCCTGTTCGGTGTCGTAGCGAAACACGTTCGTCGCGCGATAGCGATAATAGTTGGCGTATTCGACCTTGCGAAACGCATAGAAGCGCTCAGCCGCCGCGTGAAATTCGCGCCGTCTATCTTTGGCGCCGCTAGTCTGCCGCACGAGATCGTCAGCGGCCTCTTCATAATTGCGCACAAGATACTCGTTGTGCATCGCCAGAACGTGGATCAGGAACGCATATGGGCACGTGCCGATATAATCGTTGCCCAGATAAAGACTGCGCAGCTTGCTCGCGAATGTGATGAAAGCGCGCGGGTTTGCATAGCGGACGAAAAAACTTTCCGCCTCATGCTCGGGTTCAAGCGGGTAAATCGGATCGAGGCTATCCAATACCTCGTGCTCTTCCTGATTGATGAAATCGATGATGTTTTGATTGAAACCGGCCAGGAAGAAATAGATCAGGTGCTCTTCAGAGACCGATTGCAGCAGCGCCGCATCCAATGTCACGCACCCGCCCTCGCCCGCTTGCTCTGAGCGCCGGCGGACCTCTTCGGGATAAACGCCGCAGCCATTGCCGCGCACCTTGTCTGTCCGGGTGATTGACTCACCGTCCGCAGATCTCGGCAATAGCGCACGCACGAAACGCTCGTCGTCGAATACGAACATCGATCGTGCGCGCGGCATATGAAGCCCGGGCGTTTCGACGAAAGGCTCGCAACGCACAAGAGATTGGAAATAATCCTTTCCGGGCTGCTTCACAGGCTTGCCGTCCGCCCGATCGCTGCTCATCGGCACACGGCCAAACAACCCGACGACATCGCGATTGAAGCGTTCTGCGATGAAGCGCCAAAAGCGCTCCGCCTTTCCATTCTTCAATACTTCGACGTGGTGTAACGGGAATAGGTCCGGCGATGGCGTGTGCACGTCAATATCGCCACGCGGACCATCCGCCGGGCGTATGAATTCCTTCGGCGCGGCGAGCTTTTGCAGCAAAGATATGAAGTAAAAGTCCGCTGCGTTGTGCTGATAACGGTAAGAAAATGACACGTGATATGAAAGCGCGCCGTTCACGTGCACATACCAGAAAGTGCGCATGCGCAATGGGCGCGGTTGCTGCACGCCAAGCTCAGCAGCGAAGCGCTTTCCTTCCGTGCTCCATTCGATCACGTCTGGGATCGCCAGCTGAACGATCTCGCCCATGTGATCGCCTTCGACGTCGAGAAGGAAATCCTCGACAACACCCAGGCGCTCGCGATCAGCGATGTCGTTGAACATGGGCTCGATGGCGTTGCGCAGGCGCAGAGACTCAAACACCTGGCGCTGCACGTCATATTGGCGACGCGGATCGAATTTTTGTTTGAAATCGGCTGGCAGATTGGCCGCGTCGACATAGAGCGACAGCGTCCAATAGAGCGTCTTGTCGCGGTCTTCGATCACGGTCGCTGGCGCGCCCGCTGCGGCGTCGTTCATGACTGCCCCCTTGCTGCGTGAATGTCCTCCTAGCGCGGCCGCAAATCAAGGATTTCGCAAGGCAGCGCGAAGGTCTCGCGGCGGGCGCCGCCAAAAGCGCGCGATGTCGTCACGATGTCTGAGCCCCGCTAACAAGGCGCTTGGATCAAGCAAAGGGACTGCCTCATTGTCGGCGCAAGCCGCCGCAAGGCTTTCAATCTGATTGTAGGCGGCCGGACTGGCTTCGAGCGGCGCGCCTTTCAAAACCGACACACCAAAAAAACCGCGCAAATGCGCATAAAGCGTGCAGGCATCCAGCCCCTCGCCCTCACCGGCCCCTAGCACCGAATAAACAAGCGTGTCGTCAGCCTGCTGATCACCCGATAGCGGCGGCTGGGCGTAGGGGAAGTCCACCACGCGCGCGCCGCGCCGCGCCCAGATGCGCAGCCTGTCGAACTGATCGAGACCAGTAAACCGCGTGTCGCGAGCATAGTCCTCCGCACTCATGCGGAACGGATCATTCTGCTCGATAAAGATCAGCACACGTTCTTGGGCGCCAGGGAAGATGCCCGACAAGGCTTGCCGCACAGCGCCAAGCAGGCGCGAGAAGGCGCCGCGTCCGCGCGCGGCTTCATTGACATAGATGTAGTTGAGGTTCGCCGTCACCATGCGCGGATCGGAGCACATCGCGATAAAGTTGGCGCCGCCCAAGTCATGGCCGTCTTCTTCGGCGATGAGCGCGGTTTCGCAATAAGGCCCGTAGAGTGCGCTGAGGCGCGCATACTCGATCGCTTCGTTCAGGGCAAAACAACGCGAAAAGCCTTCACGGTCCTCTTTCTCGTTTGGCAGCACGAAGGCTTTGTCATAGCCGGCGAAGAAGCGATCAAATACAACCCCCTCGCCTTTCGTCGTTGTTTGCACGCTGAGACCGCCACATTGAAACACCGCTGGCGGTTGCGGTGCGCTTTCAGCTTCGCGTGTCACCGCACAACCGCTCAGGTGGCTGCTGGCGCGATGCGATCGGCCATTTCATCGAACGCCGTCCAGAACTGAGCGCGGTAATCGTCTCGCTCCATCATCAACTCATGCTTGGCGCCATCTATGGTGATGTGCTGCGCATCCGGCAATTGCTCAACAACCGTTGCGTGCGTCGCGTTGTTGACCAATTGATCCTGGCTGGCCGTGACCACCAGGACAGGAATGCGAACATGCGCAAGCGCGCCAGATTGGGCGAACGCATCAGTCGTATCCGCAGCGGCGGCGACCCACCCGATGGTCGGCCCTGCAAGCGCAAGGCGCGGCTCCTCGGCAACGAGCCCTTGCGTGCGCGCGTGGCGCTCCTTGTCATGCGTAACCGTGTTGCGCTTGAAATTTTCTCGTTTCCACTTGCGGTCTACGCTCGGCGCGAAGCTGCCGCCAACGCCGAGAGACGTCATGAAGCGTACATAAGACTTTCCGACATTGCCAAGATTGGCGATGCCCCACATCGGCGCGCTAAAGATCGCCGCCTCCAGATCGATGCGGCGCGTTTGCAGCGCCCGCAACATGATCGCGCCGCCCATAGAATGCGCCAAACCGATATGTGGGCGCGGCAAGCGATCGGAAAACAATTTCACTGCAGTCGATAGATCGTTCACCGGATCGTCGAAACTTGCGAAGTGCCCTTTCAGCGGATTCTCTACCTCGCGGCCTGAGAGCCCCTGCCCGCGCCAGTCGATGCAAAACACGGCAAAGCCGCGCCGCTGTAATTCCCGCACGACCTCAAAATATTTCTCTATGAATTCCGTGCGGCCCGGCGCCACGATCACGGAGCCGCGTTGTTTTGTACCGGGCATGGGCGGCGCGGTTAGCGCACGTAATTTCACGCCGCCGCGGCCTTCGAGCCAATGCTCTTCCGCGCCATCTGGCGTCTCGTTGCCCGGAACGCGAACGAATGCCATCGCGTGCGGCCTCAGCCTCGCATGCTGACGAGGCTTTGCATCTGCATCGCCACGCCCAAATCGCCTTCGACACGCAAGCGGCCTTGAATAAAAGCCGCCGTCGAGTCGAGCTTACCCTTCGCCATGTCGATCAGATCACTCAGCCCCAATTTGATGGTCGTGTCGGCAGGCTCATCCTTTTGAGAAACCTCACCAGTCACGCCATCAAGAAAAATATGGTCCGCATCGCCAACGTCGAGCTTGACCTTCTTGCCTTCGACGATCACCGCGCCCTCGGCGAAGTATGCGTAGACTTCGTCAAAAGTCGTCACGTCTTCCCTCCCAAGGCGGCGCGCTGACTTGTTACACACTACGGCGTCGGCGCCCGCAAGGGCAGGTAAGCCGGCGGCCCGGATTCAGTTCCCTCCGGACGCCGTGGAACCGGGCTTGCGGAAACGCAGGGTCATGCGATCGCTCTCGCCAATTGCGACATAGGGCGCGGAATCAAATTCAGGATTGTCGGGCTCGCCCAGCGGCGAGGTGCGCAAGACCGGCGGCAGCGTCCAGACTCCAAAGGGATGGTCACGCGTGTCTCGCGGGTTGGCGTTGACGTCGCTTGCGGCGACGAACTCGAACCCGGCCTCGGCGGCAAGCGCCTTCACATAGGCTTCCTGCACATAACCGGTCCCAGCCAGCGGATCCTGCAAGCCTGTAGAGGAAGCGCGATGCTGCTCGATGCCGAACACGCCGCCTGGCTTCAGAGCCGCGAAAACAAGGCCAAAGAGCCGCTCGGCATAGCCGCCTGCCATCAACGTGTGGACGTTGTTGGAAAGAATGGCGAGGTCCACGCTGGCCGGCGGCGCCAGCGGCTGGCCAGCGGGCGAAACCACCGACAGCGTTGGACTTCCATAGCGATCTGGATCGTCCATGAAGCGCGCGCTCCAATCGGCGAGCACCTCGCTCTGCGCCGCGGACCCAGAATTCGGATCGAAGCTGGCGGCGATGAGCTGCCCGTCATTCGCCGTCAGGAATGGCGCCAAAATGGAGGTGTACCAGCCCCGCCCGGGCAGGATTTCCAGCACCGTCATGTCACCGGTAATGCCCCAGAATAATAGGGTCTGGAGCGGGTGGCGTGCGCTGTCCCGCTCAGGCTCCAAACGCCAGGGGCCCGCGACCGCCCAACCCAAGGAGCCCCGGGGGGGCGCATCAGCCCCACTGGGCCCGCGGGGGCCGCAAGCCGCGGCTAGACCGGCCAGGGCGAGCGCGATGTCTCTGCGATTTAGACTTGGCATGGGCGAAGCGCTTAGCGGGCGCCGCCTAATATTGTCGAAACGGGACGGGTTGAACACGCCTGCCTGCTTCCCATTTGAATTGGTAAGCGGCGCTCATCGAGGCCGCTGGTTCGTGCTCGGCGGCAGCCTTTTCGGGGCCGGCGAGCTTCTCTCAAGCCCCCTGCGGGGGCTCATGAATGTCGCTTTAGGAGGACAATCATATGGCTTCGACCGAACTTAACCCCCTCTACCGCACCCTGGTTGGCTTTGACCGCATCGCCAGCCTGATGGACCAGGCCGCGCGCCTCGACGCAGCGCCAGGTTATCCTCCCTTCAATATTGAGCAAACAAGCGAAGACGCTTTCCATATCGAGCTGGCGGTCGCCGGGTTCTCCGAGGCCGATCTGTCGATCGAATATAAGCAGAATTCGCTCGTGGTTTCTGGCGCGCGCAGACAGCCTGAAACGCCGCGGAACTACCTCCATCGGGGCATTGCCGAGCGCAGCTTCGAGCGCCGTTTCGGCCTCGCCGATCACGTCCGCGTAGCCGGCGCCCGCCTTGAAAATGGGCTCCTCAGTATCGATCTGATTAGGGAGCTTCCGGAAGTGCTGAAACCTCGCAAGATCGAGATCAGCGCCGGCGCCGCCAAGACCGAGCCAAAGGTCGTTGATGCGGCAAACGAAACAGAAGCGGCCTAAAAATCCCGCTTCCTGCTCGCCGCGCGGCCCCCCTCCCCCCCATGCCGCGCGGCGGGCTCTTTTTTTTCGGCGGACGCCACAGCGTCCGCCTTTTTTCATGGGCGCGGCCTGGGCAATGAAAAGGGATATCGGCGGCCTGTTGATGCGGCGCGCGCCATGCACTAAACCGGCCCGCTCCCGATCAACGGGAACGCGCCGGAGAGGTGGCCGAGTGGCTGAAGGCGTCAGTCTCGAAAACTGAAATACGTGCAAGCGTATCGAGGGTTCGAATCCCTCCCTCTCCGCCAGAGCCCTCACGTCTTGTTCCGGAAAAATTCCTTTATCTTCCGCGTTATGCGGCGATAGCAGCCGCTGCAGAAGCGCGCTGCAACATCATCTCCGAATGAGTGCGGTTTCGATGTGCAGGCGCCAGCGCCGGCACACCTCGTCCCAGTCCTCGTTGAGGTTAGGCGCAGAAACCCAGATCAAACGCGTTATCGATAGGCCCGACCCTACTGGCGCCAGGCCTACCTCACCCAAATTCTTGTGAAGCAAGATGGCGCCTGGCGTTTCGCACAATGGCATATAACGCCAAAAGGCGATCTCGCTTCGCAACTGAAGGCCACGCGCTAGAGCGTACGGCCTAGCGCGCTGCCAAACCAATATTGCCGCGTTCAAGGCGAAGACGCAGTGAGTTCTGGTAATATGCGGTCGCCGTGAACTGGCCGATGAGCACAACGAGCTCGAACAGCTGATGCTCATTGAGTGTCTCGCTCAAAATGCCCCACGTCGCGTCACTGACCATGACATTGTCACGCAACTCTTCGGCCGCACGAAGAATAGCCGCCTCGTGCGGCGTCCATTCCGGCGCAGCGGCGCCTTGGGTCACACGTTCGATTTCGTCGGAAGATATGCCCACGCTCTTGGAAACCATGACGTGCTGCCCCCATTCATAGGGCGCCTGCAGCAGCCAAGCGGTACGCAGGATGGCAAGCTGCCGATCCCGAGGCGGCAACATTGCCGTGTGGCTCTGAATCTGCAGCGCCAAGGTCGCCAGTTTGTCCCAAATGTCCGGAAACTTGCCGAGGACGAACATGATCTCCGGGATATCCGCGACCGGTAATTCAACTGCATCGCCGACAATCCCGGCACGCAATTTGTTGGTCGCCTCACGCACCTGGTCAGCGGCGGCGTCCCTGTCCAGTGGCGAAATCCGCGGCGGCTTCCCTAATATTTCGGCGTGACGCGCATCATACGGAGCGCTCACGACACTGCCACGCTCGCGGGCTGTTTCCCCGTGAATGTTTCTGAAGGCGTCAGCTTCAAATGAAGCTCGGAAAATCCGCGCACGATGAAACTCGGCTCGTAATCCAAGCGGCGCGCCCCACGCGCCCCGTGTTTCGTTTCGTCGAAATCGATATGCGACGTGTAGTCGATGAACTTTTCGAACAAGACGCGCACTTCGACGCGAGCAAGCGGCGCTCCGGCGCACGTGTGCGCGCCGCGCCCGAAGGAAAGGTGCTCCTTGATACGCGGCCGGCCCAGCACAAAGCTGTGGGGGTCGTCCCACCGGCGCGGATCGCGGCTGATCGAAGCAAGCGCGATCAGAACGCGCGACCCCGCAGGCACGCTCACATTGCCGATCTTCGTGTCACGCAGCGCCAGCCGGGTCGTCGCCTTCGAAGACCCTTCCAGGCGCAGCACTTCTTCAAGCATCGGCGCAATCAAAGAACGGTCCTGGCGCAGCTGATCCTGCAAGCCGGGATGCTCTACAATATAGCGCATGGCGTTGCCGATCAGCTTGGCGCTGGTGTCTTGGCCGGCTCCGAACATGAAGGTTGAAAGATTGACCAGGTCCTCAAGCCGCGGCTTCGATCCATCGGGGAAAGATGCATGCGCGAGTTCGCTGAGGATGTCGTCGCGCGGGTTCTCCCAACGATCTTTGATGTAGCGCGTAAAATATGTGGCCATCACCACCATGGGATGATTTTCGCCTGAGTAATCGTTCTCGCTGGCGTCCAGACTGCCCGGCACAGGCGCGGCTTCGATGGTGTCCATAAAGAGCTGCCGGTCACTTGCCGGCACGCCTAGCAAATCGGCAATGACCAGCGTGACGAATGGCGTGGCGATGCTGCGCATGATTTCGCAACCGCCATTGGAAACGGCGGCGCGCACCAATTCGTCAGAGTAGCGCAGGATGAACTCTTCATTCGCCTTGAGCCGCGACGGTGTGAACAAGCGATTGACCAGAGAACGCAGATTGGTGTGCGCTTTATCGTCGAGATTGACGATATAATCGTAGCCGAGAAGCTGATTGCGATGCTGCTCCAGCTGCGCGGTGATATCGCTGCCTTCGGGCTCGAATGGCAGCGGCACGGCCGCGCCTTGCACGGAAATACTCGACGAAAAATCCGCCGTATTTTTGAAGACCTCGATCGCCTCCTCATATCCGGTGACGATGAAATAGTCTTTGCCCGGCGGCATGCACACAGGGCCGATCTCTCGAATAGCTTCGAAATAGGCGTACGGGTCCAACAGAATGTCGTGGTCCGTGTAGAAATTCTTTTCCGCGAGCATTGCCGCCTCCTCGTTCGACCTCACACCCGGCGCGGCCCTGGCTGATCGAGCAGATCAGCGAGATTGCGATGGAAGTTAGTCACTTTTCTTTCCTGATGCGGATTAGGCAGCGTGCCGCGAAACCCGCTTGATTTCATTCCCCGCTGTACAGCGGCCATATTGGAAAAGTCCTGGCACAGAACGCGGCCCCACTTTTCCTCCACCGCTTCTGCGTAGGTCCATTCCGGTTTGGGCTCTTTGCCTTCCGGAAACCGCTCAAGCGCGAACGCTTCGAAAATGCATTTGTTGGGATCATCGCCATAAGGGCGCGTGCGGTAGCATAGCGCGAAGGTCACGCCTTGCGTGATCGAGAGGTTTGGAAACACATGCCAAGCCAAACCGGCGACCGACATTTCATCGGGCGATATCTCTGGCCAATTCACACCGCGCGCTGCATCGTCGGCCTTCGCCGAGGCGAGCCAATGCGCCACCACTTTGTCCGGCGGCGTGCCTTCCGGCAATTCGTCCACGAGCCGCTTGGCGGCGTTGACGAGCGTCTCGGTCGTGCTGGATTTGTTGACCGTTTCATATTGTTCGCGCTGCAATTCATAGGTCGATAGACGCGCATCGGCGCCCTTGCCGGCGCGCGCCAGCGTCGTGCTTTGTTTGATGCGCTTTTCAGGATCCCGCTCGTCGAAGCCGCTGACGGAATGCAGCCCATAGGCTTTGCTGTACGAATAATACTGGCCGTATTTAAGCAATTGCTTGTGGGTGGCGGAAACGTGATACGGCTCCATAAAGGCTTCGAGGCCGGTTTTCCAATTGCAGTCGAAGATCACCCACTGCCGCCACTTGTAGCGCATTTTCTCGAACTCGAACGGCGCAAGAAGACGCGCGGCTTCGCCCAGAAATTCGCGTAGAGGCTCGGCGTTCGGATTCATATTGACGAATATCCAACCGCCCCAGGTGTCGACCTGAACGGGCGACAGTGACGTGCATCCGGGGTTCAACGCCCCTTTCCAATCTTGCTCGTCAAGAATGTACGTATTCGCGCCTTCACGGTCGAACGTCCAACCATGGAAACCGCACATGAATGAGAGGCGGTTTCCGCGCACACTATGCACGCCGGGCGGCACGTCGATCAGTTGCCGGCCGCGATGCGGGCAAACATTATGGAAAGCTTTGATGACGTCAGCCGCAGTGCGGATCACAATGACGGACTCGTCCGCAACATTGTATGTGAAGAAATCCCCGACGTTCGGGATGTCCTCGACACGCTCCGCGACTTGCCAGGTTTGAGGCCAGAGACGCTTCTTCTCTGTCTGATGATAATCGCCTGAGAGAAAGGGGTCGGTCCCATAAGTGACGGCGTGTTCAAGCTCGTCGACTGAAACGCTTTTATTCATCCGCATCTCGCTCACGGCTCACCTCCCCCCAAACGACATGGATTGGGCAAGAAGTGGCTCGCCCATCAGCCAGCGCATCTGGGACGCCAGAATGTTAGTTTGAGGCGCCTGCGTCCAATGCATATTGAAGGGGCGTTTTATGCCTAAGACGTATTTTACGGCCCTGGCAAGCTTGCACTGCACGTATATTGCCGCCTATTCTCATGCCTGAAACGCATGTTGGACCTCAGAAACTTACGTCATCTTGTCGTGCTCGCAAGACGCCTCAGCTATGTGCGTGCCGCGGATGAATTGGGCATCACCCAACCGAGCCTAACCCGCTCCATTCAAGCGTTGGAGCAACAACTCCAGGTCAAATTATTCGATCGTGACCGAGGCGGCGTCAGCCTGACGCCGCAGGGCAAAATGATTGCCGAGCAAGCACGCTTCCTGCTTACGGACGCAGAAGACCTCGAACGCCAGTCGAAAATGTATGGGCAAGGCGAGCGTGGCCGTCTTCGCTTCGGAATGGCGCCGATGCCGGCGCACGTGCTTTTGCGCCGCTCACTCACGGAGCAACTCGCGCAACGACCAAATGTGACAAACGAAGTCGTGGTGCGGGATGTCGATGCGCTATGGGGTATGCTCGTTGAAGGGGAAATCGAATTCTTCGTTAGTCCAGACAGACTGACCCGAGACGTCTCGGAAGCACGTGTTGAATTGCTGGGATCATTTCCCCTCAGTTTGATGGTGCGCTCCGGTCACCCGCTGCTGCGCCGCCGAACAGCCGCCGACCGCCGATTTCCGTTAATCCGTTCAAGTTGGACCGGCGCTCTGGTACCCGAGCAAATTCAGCCCCGCGTGCTTGGCGCGCCCAACGTCATCGAGGATTTTTCTACACTCGAAGCTCTAACCACATCGACGGACGTCATTTGGCTCGTATCTTCTTATGCAGTTCAGGACAAAATCGAAGAAGGCAAACTTGTTGAATTCATGCGCGCCGACCAACATGTCGAAGTGACGCTGTATTCACTTAAACGTCGCAGCCAGTCCCCGCTTGCCCTTTCCCTCATAAGCGCGCTGCGGGCGCACATGCGAGAACTCTGCTCCGCTTACGCCTAAGGCCACCTCCGCCCTTATGCGTACAGCGCATTATTTCTCGCCCCGCAATGCATTGGACGTGACATTCTGCTTCTGCAAGCATCTCAGAGGAAACGCTCGCGCACTACACGCGCCTTCTTCTACAACATTCGGGGCACTAATGGTTCAACTCATCGTCACGACGCGGAACGGCTCAACCCAGACGCTCGATGCCGCGCCAAACGTGACAGCGATGGAGGCCATCCGCGACAGCGGCATTGGCGATTTGCTCGCCTTATGCGGCGGGGTCTGCTCATGCGCGACATGCCATGTCTATGTTGACGCCGCTTCCGAAAAGCTGCTGCCGCCTAAGAGCGCGGATGAAAGCGAAATGCTGGAATACTCGCCCCACCACCAGGACAATTCTCGTCTGTCTTGCCAAATTCGCATGAGCGAAGAGCTTTCAGGGCTCAAACTCACAATCGCGCCGGAAGATTGATACGCTCAGCGCATCAAACTCTCAAAGTAACGCATTGGACTACGCATTTCGGCCGGTATTAGCTCCCTCCAGGGAGTGAAAAGCATGACAATACAAATCAACCGCCGCAGCGCCCTCGCCGCGGGCCTCGCGCTTGGCATCAGCGCTTGCGCAACGGCGAATTCAGCGGCAGCCGCAACTATAAGACCAGCGCCCGAAGGCGCACCCAACATAGGGCTCGGCGACTATGATCTCGCATCGCTCGGCTATAGGCGCGATGAGTTTTTCATTTCTGGAACGGCGACGTCGTTCGAACAGACGAGCCCTGAATCGTATGACGTGCGCAGCGTCCAATCAGCGCCCTACCTCACGCGTATTGTCATCGTACGCCCCGAAGACGCTGCTCAATTCAACGGCACAGCCATTGTAGAGTGGATGAACGTCAGCGGCGGAGAGGATTTGCCTGTCGCATGGATCATGGCCCACACCGAAATGATGCGCAGCGGCTTCGCCTATGTCGGTGTTAGCGCACAAATCGCCGGCATCGAGGGTGGCCGCTCGCCTGTCGGGACAGCGCTCAAGGTCGCAAATCCCGAGCGCTACTCCAGTCTTGCGCATCCAGGCGACGCCTACGCTTACGACATCTTCTCACAAGTCGGAGAAGCACTCCAAGCATCCTCCGCGCGCCGCTTGTTTGGCGGCGTAGCGCCACAACACGTCATCGCGGCTGGCCAGTCGCAATCAGCAGCTTACATGACGACGTACATCAATCGCATAGATCCTGTCGCTCGTGTTTATGACGGATTCCTCGTTCATTCGCGCTTTGCTGGCGGCTCCTCCTTGGCGCCTGGGGGCGGCATGAGCGCGGGGAGCGGCGCCGTGCCGTTTCGCGAAGACCTCCGCGTTCCCGTTCTAACTGTTGAGACAGAAACCGATCTCGTCGGCCCGAATGGCTACCATTCCGTCCGCGTTCCGGACACAGACATGCTGCGTGTGTGGGAAGTTGTCGGCACGGCCCACGGTGATTCTTACTTGAATGGTTTTGGCTTAACGGATTCCGGCGCACTGCCGATCGCGCAAATCGCCCAAGGCTATGCACCATCGCGACAATCGAGAGGATTTGACACCACACTGCCAATCAACTCCGGAATCGTACATCACTACGCAATGCAGGCTGCGATTAGACAGCTTCACCATTGGCTTGATACGAGCGCTCCACCGGCATCGGCTCCCCCAGTGCAAATCGCGGACGATGGTTCGCTCGTGCTTGATGCAAATGGCATAGCGCGTGGCGGCTTGCGTACGCCGTGGGTTGATGTGCCGACTGTCCGCCTCACAGGCGTCGGCAATAGCGGCAGTCCGGTCGCGGGCTTCGTCGGCGTCGGCGAGCCATTCGACGCAGCAAGGTTGGCGGAACTCTATCCTAACGGCAAGGCAGGGTATCTGAGCCGTTTTGAGGCTTCCCTCGACACCGCAATAGCAAACGGCTTTCTACTCGCAGCTGACCGCCAAGAAATTCTCGCTCTCGCTGCTGAGATGTATCCGGACAGGTAATGCCATGCCCTTGCTCTAGGGCTCAGCAGATGTCGGACGCCAGATGCTTGTGCTTGGCCTGCGTGCGCTGCGGCAACGCTCCAGCGATGTTTCCGCTTGTACTGCGTGCATGACGCGCGGTGTGAGATAGTGTTTAGCTCACACGCCCCGGTCAACAGGGGAGGAAACGATCATGGACAACGGCCTCGGCCGGCCTGTGCCGATTTACGAAGCAGGCGCTGGCTTGATGCGGAACGAGCACTTCCAGATCGCCTACGCCACCACGGACATGGATCGCGCCTGCGCGCTGTTCGCGGAGCATTTCGGCATCAAGGAATTCCGGCGTCTTGAAGGCGCACTGCCCGAAGGCGGGCATATTCGAATGGAAATCGCTTGGGCAGGCGGGACGATGTACGAGCTTGTCTGCGCCCAGGGCGCCGGGGCCGGCATTTTCAGAACTGGCCTGCCAGACGATGGCTTCGGCCTGCGCGTGCACCATCTCGGCTATTACGTGCCAAACGCTGAAGCGTGGCAGGCCGTGTTGGACGAAATCGAATCGAGCGGACGCAAAGTTGTGCGCGAAACCAATGTGCCCGGCTTTCTGCAGGCGCGCATCGTCGAAGCGTCCGAGCTCGGCCATTATCTCGAATACATCTTTCCCGACGTTGGCGGCGTAGCCTTCTTTGAAGGAGCGCCCAACAATTAGCGCCGCACCATCGGCGCGCTCAATGAGAGCGACGTGCATGCGCGAAAAATCCGAACAGCAAATCCTGCCGCTCCTCGACGATCTCGAGAATGCGATACAGGCGCTCACCGACACTTGGCGTCCTGACGACCCCGCCTATCGGGCCGACATCTTTCGTCAGACGATGACGAGCCTCTCGTTCAGCTATTTCGTCTATTTCCACGCAACGCCGGAACATCCCGATTGGGCGCCATTATGGAATCCGGTCTACACGCTGCAGCCTAATCCTGACGATCTCTACCTCTACACCCCTATTCGCGGCGACCTTTCCTACAAGGTGAGCGGCAATCGCGGCACGATCAAAATTCTGAGCTTCACAACACAGCGCCATCTTTCAGGAACAGTCGACGATCTGCTCGCCAAGGCGGGCGGCGGCCACAACGACATCGACGATGCCGATATGATATTTGACGAGAACGGCGACTTTGAATTGATTTTCAGCGCCGAACGACCGGCCGGATGGACGGGCAATTGGTCTCCCCTCGCGCCCGACGCAACCGCGATGATGGTGCGCTATCGCTCCTACGATTGGGAAAACGAAGTCGATCCGCGCATAGCGATCGAATGCTTGGCGACGGTCGCGCCAAAGCCGCGCCTTACGCAGGACGATATCTACGCGCGCATCCGCGAAATGGGTAAGTTCCCGGCGCGCAAAACCCGCCTCTATTTTGCGATGCAGAATGGGATCAAGGAGCGCGTTGGCTTCAACGTGTTCGAGCCGGTGCACTATAAGGGCGCGCTATCGAAACAGGTCTATTGGCCCGCCTGCTTTCAATTCGCACCCGATGAAGCGCTCATCATCGAGACCGAACTGCCCGAACGCCGGCCATACTGGAACATTCAGCTCAACGACCCGCTCTTCAACGCGCTTGAATATGTCTATCGCCTGTCGAGCATCAATGGGCACACTGCGAAGATCGGCGCCGACGGAAAGTTTCGCGCTATTATCGCACTTGATGATCCTGGCGCACCCAACTGGCTCGACCCAGCCGGCTACACGGAAGGCGGCATATATGGACGCTGGTACGATTGCGATTCCGCGCCAACGCCAACAATCACACGCGTCAAGCTCACAGAGCTACGCGCGCATCTGCCGCCAGACACCCCGATCGTGACGCCGGAACAACGCGCCAATGAAGTGCGCCGGCGCGTGCGCGCGTGCCAACAGCGGCGTCGCTGGTGATACGCCATGGATGACAGCTACGATCCGCCGCCGCGCTTTGAAACAGCCATCGGCATGCTGCACGACCTAGTCGCGCAAGAAGTTGGCGCATCCGACTTCGGCGGCGATGAATATCTGCCGGGACTGAAAGTTCTCCTGCAGTCGATGGATTATGACCCGCACTTCACGGACCGCGGACGGCGCTACGCCTGGGGCATTGTGGTCGGCGTCCTGAAAGGACGCGCGCAAGCATTCAAATCGATGCGGGATAATCCCGGCTTCGATGCGCACGCTATTTCTGCGCCGGTTGTGATCACCGGCATACCGCGCACCGGCACAACCGCTCTACACAAATTGCTGGCGGTGGATACGCGCTTTCAGGGCTTACAGACTTGGCTCCTGGATGCGCCAATGCCTCGCCCTCCGGCTGAACGTTGGAGCGATTACCCGCAATTCCATAAAACAATGGAAGCGCTGGAAAAGCGCTATCGCGACGCGCCGAACAAGCGCGCCGCGCATCATATGGCGGCCGAGGAAGTGGATGAATGCTGCCTCGTCATGCGCCAGAGCTTTGTGTCCAACCTCTGGTCTTGCGGCTGGTCAGCGCCGACCTACGACGCATGGCGCCAGAGCCAAAGCGAACAAGAAGCCTACAAACACCTCTATCGCGCGATGCAGCTCATCGGCATGCACGAGCCCAAAAAACAATGGCTGCTCAAAAACCCTGGCCACATCGAAAATCTCGATCTCCTGTTCGCCACCTTCCCTGGCGCCAAGGTGATCCAGACGCATCGCGACCCAGCGAAAGCCGTGCCCTCACTCGTTTCGCTATTGATGCAATTGCATCCTATCATGGAAGATCTTGATCGATATGAACTGCGGGCGCGCATCATGATGGCGCGCGAGACAGCCAAATGGTCAAACGCTGTACACAAAGCCGCCCGGTTCGCCGCCGATCATCCCGGTCAAGTTCTCGATGTTGTGCATGGAGACTTCCACCGCGATCCGATGGCAATTGTCGAACGTATCTATCGGTTTATAGGCATCTCGCTCGACGACGCCACACGCACTGCAATGATGCGGCGCGCCAAAGAAAAACCGGAGCTCGCGCATGGC
>JAUIJZ010000016.1 GCA_030430715.1 Alphaproteobacteria bacterium | reverse complement strand
CGCCATCGGGTGCGAGACGGTCTGGGCCGATCCGCAGCGTTTCCGGCAGGTGGCGACCAACCTGATCTCAAACGCAGCGAAGTATGGCGGCGCTTACGGGCCCATTCGCATTCAGATGCACGAGTCTGAGCATTGTACATCGCTGGTGGTCGCCGATTGCGGACCGGGTTTGCCGCCAGGGCGGGAGCACGAAGTGTTCGAACCGTTCTCGGCACGGACGGAGCAAATCACGTCCGCGAGCGCGGGCGTCGGGCTCTCGCTGGTCAAGCAATTGGTCGAGGCGCATGGCGGCCAAGTGCGTTGCAATAGCTCGCCCTATATCGAAACACGTTTTGAGGCGATGTTCCCGCTTCAGAGCAGCGCGGCCGCGCAAACGATGCAGGACGCCGATATCCGCTCAGTTGATCCCGAGAGCGTGTTCTGAGTTTGCCCGCTGTGCTTTTGCGGCTAGCTTGTCGGCTGCGGGGGCGAAGCGGGAGGCGCAGCGTTGAGACTAATTCTTTTGCTGGTGATTGTGGCCGCGATTGCCGGCTATTTCACCAAGCCCGACGAGCCGCAAATGCGCGAAGCGGCCAATGCCGTGCTGAGCGATCCGGAAAATCTGTCGCAAGGGCTGGATGGGCTGGGCGCCACGCTCGCTGGCCAACGCGCTTACAGCAATTATTATGTCGCGGCGAGATACAGCGTGACGCTGGATCAGCGCGTGCTGGTGGAATGCTGGGGCGGGTTCACGCAAGTGCAGTGCAACCGACCGAACGAAGCGAGCTGAGCCGATGCGTTTTTTGCTTTTGCTGATTTTGATCGGGGTTGGCGCCTATTTCACTGTGCCGACGGAAGCGGCGCAGCGCGAAGCGGCGCAAGCGTTCCTGCAGGGGCGCGAACCAGGCGAAGAAAGCCAAGGCTTCTCTCTGGAAAACATGGTCGGCTATGTCAAAGGCATGCTGGCCGGAGAGGGGCGCTATGAGAATTACTACCTCCTCTCAAAATACACGATGGATTTGCCGGGCAGCGCCTATGTCGAATGCTATGGCGCATTCACGATGGTGCGTTGTGAGGAAATAGAGCCCGTTTCGGGCGCTGAAGCCGGCTGATTGTTCTTCTGTTTCGCGTCTTGCCGCTCGATATAATCGGCATAGCGATCCTTGGCGCGTTCGCGCGCGGCTGCGATGAGCGCCTTGAAGAGGCGCCGGAACGGAGCGCGATAGATCAAGAATTCAGGGTGAAACTGCACGCCGATCCAGAACGCGCGCTTTGAATCCTCAATGCCCTGGATCACGCCATTGGCTTCGCGCGCGCTCACATTGAGGCCAACGCCGACACGGTCGATCGCTTGCTCATGAATGGCGTTCACACGCATCTGTCGCGGACATTCTGTGACCTTGGCTAATCGCGTGCGCGCCCGCATGCGCACCGGCATGCGGTGAAAGAAGCGCCAGATGATATTTTTCGGCCGGTTATGCGTGAAGCTGGAAAGGTCCGCATGTAGCGTGCCGCCAGCCAGCACGTTGAGCATTTGCGCCCCTCGGCAAACGCCCAGCACCGGAAGATTATGGCGCCGCGCCGCGAGCGCCCATGACGCTTCCATGTCGCCGCGCGCAAGATCGTAGCGATAACCGTCTTTTGGCGTGCCCTGATAACGCCGGGGATAGACATCGGCGCCGCCGCCGAAAATCAGCCCGTCTATAGTGTGCGGTTCGCGCGGCGCGCGCGCGGTGATTTTTACAGGTTCGCCGCCTGCTGCCCAGACCGCGAATTTCATGGCGAGAAAAGCCAACGTGTCGCCATTCTCGGGTTTTGTTATGCCGATGACGGGGCGCTTGCGCGGTGGCGGAAGCTCTTCTTCCGACGACTCTTCGCCGGATTTGTACGTGACTTCCGGCGGCAGTTTTCCGTGCCGCACGAGAGAGGACAGCACAAAGAGCGCGCCGAACCCCACGAGCGGGTCTTTCGCCGCGCTGAGTTCGCTGGGCGCATCCTCTAATTCACGCAACGCGCGTTGCAGGTCTTGGATCGCACGCGAGAGATTGAAAGATTCGCCCACCGCTTTGCCGGCATTTTCAAGCGCAGCCAGAACTTTGCCTGATTTGATCCGCGTTTTGGCTTCGCGCCAGGCTTCCGCGGCCGCGTTGAAATGCGGATCGGATTCGGCCACGTCCTCAATCGCGGCCAGCAGCCAAGCGCCGCTTGTCTTGGTGACCGCGCCGACCACGGCTTCTTCTTCGTGAAGTTTGGCGCCGATGGTTTGCTGGTAGAGCAGCCACGGAAAATCGAGGCCGGATTCAACCGAGTGAAAAATGCCGGCCCAAAAGCGCGCATTGACTTCGATCAGACGCGGCGTCGTTTCGCGTTGACCGTTCCAACGAAAATCAAGTTGCGCGACGCCGTCCCATTTTGTCGCGGCGATGAGTTTCTCCGCTTCCTTGCGAAACGGCGTTTCGTCGATGGTTTCGCGCACAGCCCCGGCGCCTGCTTCGCTGGGGAAGGTTGTGAGGTTGCGATAGGCCATGATGGCGGTGATTTCGCCCGCGCGCGCCAGCACGGGTACGCAATAATCCTCGCCCTCAATACATTCCTGGATCAGCGGTGGCGTCTCGAAGCCAAGCGCGGCCGCGTCTTTGTAAAGTGCATCTGCGCTCTTCACGCAGCTGACGCCGCGTCCGCCCGCGCCATCGACCGGTTTGACGATGAGCGGATACTCCAGTTGCGGTGCTAGCTTTTTTAAATCCTGCAACGATTCAGGGCGCCACGTTTTCGGCGTGGCCAACTTCTGCTCTTTCGCAAGCTCCGCCAGCTTATGCTTTGGAGTGACCCGCGCGATGCTGCGCTCGCTGGGCGCGGCGATCTTGATGGTCGGTTCGAAGCGCTGACGGTTGCGCGCGATCAGGTCGATCTCGCGGAACACTGGCATCAGCACGTAGGGGCGCCCGTCGGTTGGCGCGTATTCCAACACGGCCGCTTCGAGATCCTCAAGATATTGCTCGGGCTCGTTCTCCCAGTGCGCGACCGTAAATGTCTCTTTCACGTAGCGGGAAAAGCCCAGAACGGTGAGATTGACGTCGTCGCAGCCAATCACCTCGACGCCGCGCTCGGCCAGGGATCTTGCGATCACCAGCGCCATCAGGCTGCGGCCATAGGTAAGGATGACCCGCCCGGGATGTTTCCGCCTATTCATGCGAGCTGAAAATCCACTGAGAGGGCGCTTGGTTCCCTCCGAGGAACTGGTGGCAAAATCCTCGTCTGGCTGTTATAGGCGGCGCATGCATCAGCGATTTGCCCGCGCACTGACGACTACGACGACTAGCTAAAGCCGGCGGCGCGGGATCGGGCGCGCCGCGGCGGCAGCGCATGTCTCCCGGTCTGATCATTTCAACCCGTCTTATTCCGATGTCGCCGAGCCTTCCCGCCCATCGTTGGCCTTCCCTGGGTCTTTTGGCCCTGATCCAACTCTATAAATGGACGCTCTCGCCCCTGATCGGGCGTGACTGCCGTTACTTGCCGACCTGCTCGTCCTACGCCGCCGATTGCGTGCGCGCGCATGGGGCGTGGGCGGGGAGCTGGATGGCGACCGCGCGCGTGTGCCGCTGCCACCCCTGGGGCGGCCACGGCTGGGATCCGGCGCCGCAAGCGGCGCGCGCTCCCTGGTACGCGCCCTGGAAGTATGGCGACTGGAAGGGCGGCTACCGCGCGCCGCCTGAACACGAATCCGCTAAGAGCAATCCATGAGCATCTCTCTGAAATTTCCCGACGGCGCCGAGCGCGCTTACGACGATGGCGTCACGCCGCTCGCGGTCGCGGAAGGCATTTCCAAATCGCTGGCCAAGAAGGTCGTCGCCGCCAAGATCGACGGCGCCTGGTGGGATCTGACGCGGCCCATCGAAAACAGCGGCAAGTTTGAATTGGTCACGCGTGACAGCGCCGATGGCCTCGAAGTGTTGCGCCACGATGCGGCGCACGTTTTGGCGCAAGCCGTGCAGGAATTGTTTCCCGGAACGCAGGTCACGTTCGGTCCGGTCACGGAAGACGGCTTCTATTACGACTTCGCGCGCGATGAGCCATTTTCGACAGACGATTTCGACAAGATCGAAAAGCGGATGAGAGAAATTGTCGACGCCGATCTGCCGATCATCCGCAAGGTCTGGGACAAGGAAGCGGCCATCGTGCACTTCAAATCGATCGGCGAAATCTACAAGGCCGAGACGATCGACGAAGTGATCAAGCCGGGCGAGCCGATCACGATCTATAGCCATGGCGACAAATGGGGCGATCTGTGCCGCGGGCCGCACCTCCCTTCGACGGGCCGCCTCGGCAAGGCCTTCAAGCTGATGAAACTGGCCGGCGCGTATTGGCGCGGCGACCAAAACAATGCGCAGCTGCAGCGCATCTACGGCACGGCCTGGGCTGACGAAAAGCAGCTCGACGAGCATCTCAAGCGCCTCGAAGAAGCCGAGAAGCGCGATCACCGCAAACTCGGCCGCCAGATGGACCTCTTCCATATGCAGGAAGAGGGGCGCGGCATGGTGTTCTGGCACGAAAAAGGCCTAACGCTGTGGCGCACGATTGAATCCTACATGCGCCGCCGTCTCGACGCCGCCGGTTATGGCGAAGTGCGCACGCCGCAAGTGCTCGACCGCGTATTTTGGGAAAAGTCCGGCCACTGGGACAATTATCGCGCCAACATGTTTGTCTGCGAAACCGTCGAAGGCGAAGAGCTTTCGTTGAAGCCGATGAACTGTCCTGGTCATGTGCAGATTTTCAAATTCGGCCAGAAATCTTATCGCGATCTGCCGCTACGCATGGGCGAGTTTGGCGCATGCCACCGCTATGAGCCTTCGGGCGCGCTGCATGGCCTGATGCGCGTGCGTGCGTTCACGCAGGACGACGCGCACATCTTCTGCTGCGAAGATCAGATCGAGGATGAAGTCGCCGCGTTCGTTGAACTCGCCAATTCCGTGCACGAGGATTTCGGGCTTGAGCGTGATCACATCGCGCTCGGCACGCGCCCGGAAAAACGCGCTGGCACGGAAGACTTTTGGGACAAGACCGAAACGCAATTGCTCAATGCCGCGCGCAAGGCGGGCGTCGAGCCGGTGATCGCCGAGGGTGACGGCGCCTTTTATGCGCCGAAACTTGACTTTCAGATCAAGGATGCGATCGGCCGGATTTGGACCTGCGGCACGATCCAGAATGATTATGTTCTGCCCGAGCGCTTGGGCGCGGAATATGTCGGCGAGGATGGCGCTAAGCATCGTCCGGTGATGTTGCACCGCGCCATTCTGGGTTCGATGGAGCGCTTTATCGGCGTGATTATCGAAAACTTTGCTGGAGCGTTTCCGCTTTGGCTTGCGCCGGTGCAAGTTGTTGTTGCGACGATCACGTCCGATGCGGATGCATACGCGCATGAAGTCGTCGCGGCGATGCGCAAGGCGGGGCTTCGTGTCGAGATTGATCTGCGCAACGAGAAGGTCGGCTATAAAGTGCGCGAGCATTCCTTGCAGAAGACCCCGGTGATAGCCGTTGTCGGACGCAAGGAAGCGGAAGAGCGCAAGGTCGCGCTGCGCCGCTTGGGCTCGCAGGAGCAAAACGTGCTCGGTCTGGATGACGCCATCGCCGCGCTCACCGATGAAGCGACGCCGCCGGATTTGAAGCGCTGAGCAGCTTTAAGGCGCTTCGAACGCGCGATGTGCGGCTGGTTGTGCGCGCTTTTTAGCGCGACCCGAGAGGGCGCGCCGTGCTGGCGTTTCGAACATCACGTAGGATGCGTAGGAGATCGCCAGCAATGCCGGTATCGCGGCGAAGGTCGCGACATTGACCCAGAGCGGCGGCAAGCCGAGCAATTCGCCGGCGCCGGCGGAGATCAGCACTGTGCCGACAGGCATGTGCAGCATGTAGATCGAGTAGGTGAGCACGCCCAAGGGCGCCAGACGGCGCGTCATTGCTCCGCTTTGTCCGGTGCTGTCCGCGGCGGCGCCGAGCACTGCGATCAAATACACAAGCGCGAGCGTCCAGAATTGTGACGCGCCGAATTGTCCAAGCGCGATCATGAATGCCAGCGCCAAATACATGCAGAGCCCTGCATGGGGAATGCGCAGGCGATTGCGTATGCCGTAGAGCGTGACGCCGATGGCAAATTCCGGCAACGCGCGCAGAATGCTCCAATAATAGGTGAAATTGTACCATTGCTCATGCTCGGGGCCGAAAGCGCCCAAGCCGCTGAGAAGCGCGATGCCGATGGCGCCGGTGATGCCAGGCAACCAAACGTTCACGCGATAGAGCGCGAGAACGGCCGGAAACAGAAGATAGCATCCCATTTCGGCGCTGATCGACCAGCTCGGGCCATTGAACGATTCCGTTTGGCAAAATCCAAACCCGTGCAGCAGCAGCGCGTTCGGCACGAAGCAATCGAAATTGTAGTCTTCGGGATTGGTGAGTTCGTAATGGCACCATTTCGCGACCAGCCCGGCGACGGCGAAGAACGCGAGCGTCAGCCAATGCAGCGGGATAAGGCGCGCGACACGTTTGCGCAGGAAATCGAAGAAGGCCGAGATGCCGTCCATGCGGGTCGCATAGGCATGGCAGATGATGAAGCCTGAAATGACGAAGAAGAGGTCGACGAAGCTGGCCCAATTGTCCAAGCCGAGCGCGAGGCGCGCCGCCGTTGGATCGAGTTGCAGCCAGACGCGCCAATGGAACGCCACCACACCCATGGCGGCGGCGAAACGAAGGACGTCGAGATGAAGAAAGTCTTCGCTCTCGGTCTTAAGCGCAGGCCATTTCTGGCTCACGGCGACAACCCCACTTGTGAAATGAATTGTGGGGCTGTCCCCCCTCTCTATGGACGAGATAGGGGTGTCGCGTGCAGGATGTAGATGCAAGCGCAGAATACTTTAGGCGGAGGAACGAGTGGACAAGTTCCCCTCACGCGCGCGTCCAGCTGCTTCTGCGCTTGAACCGCGCGTTTCCGGCATCATTGTTGTGTGTCACGCGGATGACACCACAAACGTGCGATCAACGCTCGACTTGAGCTTGCGCAGTCTGTTGGCCGAACCTTGGGTCGACGACCTCGTCATCGTCGATCACGGAAATCCGCCTGAGCTTTCATCAATGCTGCGCGCCTTTCAGGCGGATCGCCGCGACGTAAAGCTCATCAATTCTGGAGACGTAAACGCAACAGTTGCAGCCAATATGGGCGCGGCGGTCGCGCGTGGGCGCTGGTTGCTGTTTCTTGCGCCTGACGTTGTGTTGCAACGAGGCGCCGTATCCCGCATGGCGGCGGCCGGAGGCGGTGCGCAGGCGCCCTGGATTGTCGGCGGACGTTTGCTGAATGGCGAAGGGTTTGAGCGTCCGGCGATGCGCACCGGCGTGCTGAACACATGGTCGGCGATTGCGGTGGCGATGGATTGGCGTGCGCCGCGGCCTTTGCGGCGGCGCAATTTGCGCGCTGAGCCTGACGATCCCATGCAGGTCGCGGCGGTATCGGGTGCGTTCATGCTGGTTCCGCGCGCCGACTTTCAACAGCTCGGCGGCTTCGATGCTGATTTTCCCGTGGATGGCGGCGATCTTGATCTGTGCCGGCGCGCGCGGGACGCGGGCGGCAGCGTGTTGTTTCAGCCGGCGGCGGCGGGCGTGCAATTCTCACGCGCGCCGTTGCGGCGGCGCGATCAAGCGCATGGGCTTGCGCTGTTCGCCGCCAAGAGCGCACGCACGCCTTTGCAGAAAGCATTTGCGGCGGTTGCGCGGCCGGCTTTGCTGATGCTTGTCGCGGCGCGTGATTTTATTGGCGGGCGTCCGCCTCGCCGTTGATCGGCTCTATGGCGCCGATCAGTAGCGCCACGCTTTCGCCGCGCGCCAGCGCAAATCCAGTTATCGGCGCTTCGCGCGCCATGAAGACGAGGCCGCGCGCTTCCAATCCGTCAACGAGGCCGCGGCGTGCGCGCGCTTCGACGATCACTGCGTCGCCGGGCTGGGCGTTTGCGGCAGCCCGCGCGGCATCGGCGAGGCGGATCGAAGTGCGCGTCAGAAACACAAGGCTCGCTTCATCATAGCCCACGACCCAGAGCGGGCGCCCTTCGCGCGGGGTTAGACGCGCGCGCGTTAAGGCGGTCAGCGCTTCACTGCTGACATGCAATTCGCGCACTTCCGGCAAAAGCCGTTCGCGCAAACTGAACGACAGCAAAAGCGCGCAGGCCGCGAGCACGGCGGCGCGCGCCGCCGCGCGGTTCAGCATGAGCAACGCAGCCAAGGCGAGGCCGAGCGCGCCGCCGCCAACCAGAGCCGCCGAAACGGCGCGGCGTATGTCGGCGCCGAGATCGCCGGGCATGAGGGTCGCGCCAGCGGCTGTGGCAGCGACGATCATCGCCCCGGAAAACGCAAACAGGACAAGCCCCGCCGGATGCGCGCTGCGCCAGGCGCGGTCTTGCATCGCCATCAGCCCCGCGCCGCACATAAGCGCGATGGCGGGATAGGTGGGCAGCACTAATTGCGGGTGGGTCAGCGGCGTCAGTTCGAAGAGCACGAAAAGCGGCGCCGCCCACGCCAGCATGAACCGCATGGCGCCATGCGCCGGTTCGGCGCGCGGGGCGCGGATCGCTTCGAACGTCAAACGCGCCGCGGCGGGCAACGCATACGTGGCGGGAAAAATCAGGCATGGCAGCAAGAAGAGGTGATAGCCGGGCAAGGCGTTGAAGCCGCTTTCGCGCCGGGCGCTAGCAAAGACGCCGGCGAGATCGATCCACGCTTGGCCGCGGGTTTCAATGGCGATCGCGATGAACCATGGCGCCGCGAGCGCGACCGCTAAAATAGGGCCTGGTTGCCAAAGGAGAGGGCGCATCCATGCCGTGCGCCGTTCCCATAGCGCGAGCGCGCTAAGCGTTAGCGCCACGACGAGGGGAGCAAGCAATCCCGCGATCAGCACGCCGCAAGCCAGCGCGCCCCAGAAGATGAGCGCATCGCGCTTTGGTTTTTTGCTGCCGCCATAGAGCCGCGCGAGTGCGGCGATGGCGAGCGTTATGAAGCCCGTGGCGACGGCGTCTGGAATGGCCAGCATGCCGGCGAAACCCGCCATGATCCCCGCCGCGAACAACACTGCGCTGATGAGAGCCGCGCGTTCTCCTACCAAAGCGGCGCCGCCCCAGAACAGCGCCATCGCCGCGAGCGCGATGCCCAAAGCTGAAGGCAAACGATAAGGCCATATCCCGGAATTGTTTGCCGCGAGTGGCGTGGTCAGATGCGCTGACGCCGCTTGCAGCCAGTAAATGCCCGCCGGTGCGATGTGACGATCGTTGTCTTGCAGACGGATGCGCACGATGTCGCCGGTGTCCGCCATTTGTCGCGACGCCTGCGCGTAACCGGCTTCGCCCACATCCATGACCGGCGTTTGCGATGCGCCAAATTGTGCGGAAAGCAGAGCGATCAGTGCTGCTAGCACAAAGCCGCGCCAGCCACGCGCGAACTGGTCGAACATGGTTTCGGCAGCCGGGGCGGGATGGGGCTCGGCTATCGCGGATTCTCCGTTGGCGCGTGCAAGCGCTGGAAGGCACATGCCAGAGCCGCGCCACCCTCGCCACCTCGTCGGCAAACGGCTAAGAGAGCCGGCCCGAAGCGGCGGGGAGCGGTGTGACCCAGACGATCGAACTTAGCGTAGTTGTCCCGGCCAAGGACGAGAGCGGCAATGCCGCGGCGTTGGCGCGCGAACTCGCCGCCGCACTCGACGGCCGGTCCTACGAACTCATCTTCGTGGATGACGCCAGCCGCGACGATACCCGCGCCGAACTGGCCGCGCTCAAGGCTGAGCTTCCAGCGTTACGCATTATTGGCCACCGTCAAAATTCCGGGCAAAGCCGCGCCGTGCGCACGGGTGTCTGGGCGGCGCGTGCGCCGATCGTGGCGACGCTGGACGGCGATGGGCAGAACGATCCGGCGGATATTCCCCGCCTGGTCGCGCGCCTCACGCGGGCCGACGCCCCCTCCAATCTGGGCATGATCGCCGGCAAACGCGCCAAACGTCAGGACGATTGGAGCAAAAGGGCCGCCTCTCAGATTGCCAACGCCATCCGCAAAGCGGCGCTGAAAGACGGCGCGGATGACAGCGGCTCAGGGGTCAAGGCGTTCAAAAGAGAGGCGTTTTTAGCGCTTCCGTATTTCGACCACATGCATCGCTTCATGCCTGCGCTGATGTTGCGTGAAGGCTATGCAGTGGAGTTTTTAGAAGTTAACCATCGTCCAAGACGCGCCGGCAGGTCGAAATACACCAACCTGGGGCGTCTGGCCGCAAACATGACCGACCTGTTCGGCGTGATGTGGTTGAGGAGCAGGGCCCGGTTACCAGGGGGCACGGACGAGCTGTGAGCCGGGATCCGTCACGCGACACACGTTATCTGGCCGCTGCGGGACATCGCCGTGGCGCAGCAAATCGGGGGAGTCCCATGGGGGCGATTTTCAACGTCTTTCCGCTGATCCTGATCCCAGTGCTCATCTACAATATCTGGGCATTCGGCTCGACAGCCGCGGGCACAAGCGCGCGCGACGTGCGCGCTCATCTGGAAGCGCAGATGTTCAGCGTGCCGATGGCTTCGCAAGAAGCCGCCGTGGCTACGGCTGGGGCCGCGGCTAGTGCCGCGGTCAGCACCGGCATGCAGACAGTGGAATGGTCGGTATCGTTCGGCGATTTGCTGGTGCTGCTGTCGCTGGTGCTGCTCTTCATCGAGCTGCTGAAATCAACCTCGACCGGCACGGCGGCGATTTTCAATCACGCCCTGTCCATGCTGGTGTTCATCATCTGCCTGGTCGAGTTTCTGCTGCATCCGGCGTTCGCCACCACGGCCTTCTTCTTGATCTTGGTGATGGCGCTGCTGGATGTGCTGGCTGGGGTGGTCGTGACCATCGTTTCGGCCCGCCGCGACGTGGAATTTGCGGGCGGCTAGCCGCTACAGGCACCAAAGACCCAGACCGAGCGCGATTGCGAAGTCGAGCCAACGGCCGAATCGGGGGAAGATGACGCCCATCTTGCGGGACCGTGCAGGTTTCGCGCCGGAGGGGTGGGCATGTCGCTCTTCTTCGACGCCGATTGGTTCGACGCACGCTTGGCCGCCTGCAATGGCGATCGCGGCGCTTTGGCTGAGGCCGCCGGGCTCGATCGTGGTGAACTCCACCGCGTCTTCACCAATGCGCGCGCGCCGACAGCTGAGGAACTGCAGGCCTTCGCCACATTCCTGGGCGCTGACCTCGTCGAGGTGAGCCTGCGCAGCGGCGTCGCGCAACGAGCCGCCGAAGCCGAGAGCGATCCCTCCGCGCGCATCGAGAGCATCGAGGCGCGGCTCGACGAGATAGATTCCTGGCTCAACGAGCTGGAAGCGGGTGCGAAGCGACACGCTAGGCGCTGAGATTGAAAGCAATGCCGGCGCGTGGGCCGGAGGCGCGGGGATAGCGCTGGTTCAGCGTAGCGTCTTGCGGCGTGATCTGGTTCACTAAAGTGGCGGCGAACAGCGTGTTGAGCGTGCGCTTCGGTGTGCGCCGATCTTGAGCGCGCCGGTCCGAGCGCCGGCGTTCGCCGGCCTCGTCAACCAAAGTGATGGTTACTGGAACGCTCATACGCTGAGCGCTGCGTACGACATGCCAAACGCGAATTAACCGCGTTGCCGCGTGCCTATCCGGGGAATGCCGGCGTTGCGATCAGGGCTTGCGCGCTGGTCCTGACATGGAATCGAGCTGTTTCTGCATCGCTTCCATCTGCTTGCGCAGTTCGATCAGCTGCTGATCTTTTTCGGACTCGGATTCTTCTTCGCTCTTGCCGCTTTCCGATCCTGCCGCGCCCGGCGCCGCGAAGGGCGCCCAGAGCTTAACGGCCTGCTGGAACATGGCCATGTTGCGCTGCGCCTGCTCTTCGAAGGCGGCCATGGGCGTCGTCGCGCCGAACGCGCGGGACATGTTCTCGCGCATCTTCTCCTGAGCCTTGGAGAAGCTCTCCATGCTCATTTCGAGATAGGGCGGCAGGAAGCCCTGCATCTGGTCGCCATAGAAGCGGATCAGCCGGCGCAGGAACTGAACCGGCAGCAGGTTCTGGCCGCGGCTTTCCTGCTCGAAAATGATCTGGGTCAGGACGGAGCGGGTGATGTCCTCGCCGGTCTTGGCGTCCTGGACCACGAAATCGACGTTCTGTCGCACCATCTCCGAGAGATGATCGAGTGTGACGTAAGACGATGCCGCGGTGTTGTAGAGTCGGCGGTTCGCATACTTTTTGATAATGACAGGCTCGCCTGAGGCCTCGGGGCCGCTGGCTTCGCTCGCGCCCTGGCCGCTTCCATCCGCCACGGTGTGTTCCTTTGTTTGCGCCCGCGAAAAGCGGACCGTTGTGCAAAATCTCCCTTCCTTCGCCGCAATGCAAGACAAAGTGACGCTTTTCGCCCGTTGATGGCGCCCCGGCGTCTTGGAATTCGTGTCGGGCTTGTGCGATAGCGGCTAATAAGTCCCCTTTGTTGTCCAAGGGCTTCCGGCCCTCGAGGAGCGTCGCCCATGTCCGACATCGTCATCGTTTCCGCCGCGCGCACCCCGATCGGTTCGTTCAACGGCGCGTTTGCTGCAACGCCCGCACACGAGCTTGGCAAGGTCGCCATCACGGCCGCGCTGCAGCGCGCAAAAGTCGAGGCGGCAGAGGCGGACGAAGTCATTCTTGGGCAGGTGCTCGCCGCCGGCGTCGGGCAGAACGCGGCCCGCCAAGCCGCCATCGCCGCGGGCGTGCCGGTCGATAAGACGGCCTGGGTGCTCAATCAGGTTTGCGGCTCGGGCCTGCGCACGGTCGCTGTCGGCGCGCAGCAGATCAGCAGCGGCGAAGCCGACATCATCGTCGCCGGCGGGCAGGAGAATATGAGCCTGTCGCCGCATGTCGCGCATTTGCGCGCCGGTCAGAAAATGGGCGACCTCAATTTCATCGACAGCATGATCAAGGACGGTCTGTGGGACGCCTTCAATGGCTACCATATGGGCGTCACCGCCGAGAACGTCGCCGAGAAATGGCAAATCAGCCGCGAAGCGCAGGATGAATTCGCCGTCGGCTCGCAAAACAAAGCCGAGGCCGCTCAGAAGTCTGGCAAGTTCAAGGACGAGATCGCCGCCGTGACCGTGAAAGGCCGCAAAGGCGACACCATCGTCGAGGACGACGAATACATCCGCCACGGCGCAACCATTGATGCGATGAAAGGCTTGCGGCCTGCCTTCAAAAAAGAGGGCACCGTCACCGCAGGTAATGCGTCAGGCATCAATGACGGCGCCGCCGCCTTTGTGCTGATGACGGCCGACGCCGCGGCTAAGCGGGGCATCGAACCGCTGGCGCGCATCGCTTCGTTCGCCACCTCCGGCGTCGATCCCAAAGTGATGGGCTCTGGCCCAATCCCGGCTTCCCGCAAGGCGCTTGAGCGCGCCGGCTGGAAAGTCTCCGATCTCGATCTGGTTGAAGCCAATGAAGCGTTCGCCGCGCAAGCGCTCGCGGTGAACAAGGACATGGGCTGGGATCCCGCTATCGTAAACGTCAATGGCGGCGCCATCGCGCTCGGCCACCCCATCGGCGCGAGCGGCGCGCGCGTTCTGGTGACGCTGCTGCATGAGCTGAAGCGCCAAAACAAGAAGCGCGGCCTCGCCACGCTTTGCATTGGCGGCGGCATGGGTGTGGCGCTCTGCGTGGAGCGCTAACGCGCTCGCAAACGCAGCATCGTGCAATGTTCACGCATCGCCTGTGCGGCATGCGCAATCTAAGACGCTTTGACGCTTCGGTAGCGCTTGCTTCGCGCGCCAAGTCGCGCATGTTGTGCGGACAGAAACTTTCTATGGGAGATATCAAATGGCGCGCGTAGCACTGGTTACTGGAGGAACGCGTGGCATTGGCAAGGCAATCTCCCAGCGCTTGAAGGCGGATGGTTATCAGGTCGCGGCCAATTACGCTGGCAATACCGAAGCCGCCGAAGCGACCGCGAAAGAGCTCGGCATCAGCGTTTATAAGTGGGACGTGGGCGATGCGGGCCAATGCGCCGAAGGTATCGCCAAAGTGGCCGCTGAACTCGGGCCCGTCGATGTGCTGGTGAATAATGCCGGCATCACGCGCGACGGTCTGTTTCACAAAATGAGCGCGGAAAAGTGGGACGACGTGATCCGCGTTGATCTCTCGTCGCTGTTCTACATGACGCGCCCCGTGATCGAAGGCATGCGCGAGCGCGGCTATGGCCGCATCGTCAACATCTCCTCGATCAATGGCCAAAAGGGCCAAGTCGGGCAGGTGAATTATTCCGCCGCCAAGGCGGGCATGATCGGCTTCACCAAAGCGCTTGCGCAGGAATGTGCAAACAAGGGCGTCACCGTGAATGCGGTCGCGCCGGGCTACATCGACACCGATATGGTCGCGGCGGTGCCGGAAGAAGTTCTGAAGAAAATCATTTCCACGATCCCGGTTGGCCGGCTCGGCAAGGCCGAGGAAATCGCGCACGCGGTCTCGTTCCTCGCTTCCGATCAGGCTGGCTTCATGACCGGCGCAACGCTCACCATGAACGGCGCGCAATACATCGCCGGCTGATGTTTCCTCGGAACTAGCTTACGCGGTGATCGTTTTCCTTGCATCCTAAGGAGGATGCTCATGGACAAGGAACACGTGAAGGGCGCGGCCGATAAAGCGTCGGGCGCGATGAAGGAAGCTGCCGGTAAGATCACCGACAACAAGAAGCTCGAAGCCGAAGGCAAACTTGATAAAGCCAAGGGCGAAGCGCGTGATGCTGTCGGCGACGCCAAGGACGCTCTGCGCAACAAGCATTGAACAAGACAAACCAGGTGGACGGCCCGCGTGAAAGCGCGGGCCGTTTGCTTATGTCCCGCTTGGAAGTCCGGTCGGCGCTCCGTCGAGGCTGAGCGAATTTTGGTCTGCGCGATAGGCGCGCAACTCATCCAGAGTTTTGCTTTCGGCCCAGCGCAGCAGCGAGGAACGTTCTCCCTCATATTCGAAGCGCGGCACGCCAAAGCCGCAAGAAGTTTGCACCAGGTCAATGTCCTGAATGACGATCTGGCGCGCGCCCGCGGGTTCTTGATCCGCGAAATGGGCCTTGAGCAACGCCGCATATGTCTCATCACCGCGAAAGGCGCTGCGCCCGCGGCCATACAGCCGCAAGATCAGGGGCGCGCCCTCAAATGCGCAGAACATGATGGTGATGCGCCCGTCATTGTGCAGATGCGCCGCGGTTTCGTTGCCGCTGCCCGTGAGATCGAGATAAGCGCACTGGTTGGGGCCAAGCACGCGAAAGCCGCCCAATCCTTTCGGTGAAAGATTGACGCGCGAGTCCGCCGTCGCGGTGGCGACGAAAAACATGTGCTGCTTGGCAATGAAGGCTGTGTGCTGATCGGTCAGCGCCGGAAACTGCTTGGCCATGCGCTATCTATTCGCCCCTGGCGTCCAGAGCACGTCGGCCTTGCCGTCATCATTGGCGGCGCGCGCCATCACGAACAGCAAATCCGAAAGCCGGTTCGCATATTTGATGCATGCTGGATTGATGGACGCATCTTCCGCCATCAGCTGCGCGATCTCGCGCTCGGCGCGGCGCGCTACGGCGCGGGCCAGATGTAGATGCGCCGCCGCCGCCGATCCGCCGGGCAGAATGAAGGAGGTGAGCGGGGCGAGGTTCGCATTCAGCGCATCGACTTCCGCTTCCAGCCGGTCGACTTGCGCATCGCTCATCCGCAGCGCTTCGAAGGTCGCGGTTTGCGGCGTGGCCAGATCGGCGCCCAGATCGAACAGATCATTTTGTACGCGCGCCAATAGTGGATCGAGCCCTGCATCGGCTTGCGTATGCAGGCGCGCGACGCCGATGACCGAGTTCAATTCATCGACAGCGCCATAGGCCGCCACACGCGCGCTGGCCTTCGACACCATCTCACCCGTGGCAAGGCGGGTTTGTCCGCCATCGCCTGCCTTGGTGACGATCTTGTCGAGTCTAACCATGCGAGCGGCTCCACAGCATCGCGCCAACCAAAACCAGAATGGCCACGAATTGTAGCACGACCCGCATGCGCATGGCTTTGTTCGACCAGGAGCGTCCAAAATCGCCGCCGCGGAACAGTGTGTAAATGCCAAAGCAAAGCGCCAGGAAAACCGCGCCGAGGGCGATGGGGACGAGATAGGCAAACAGGTTCATGCGCCAAGGCTAATCCCGCCGCGCCCCTGGCGCCATGCGCCATATCAAAGCGCCTGCTGGCCGGGCCCGGCGATCTGCTAGGCTGCGTCATGACCGAATCGATCCTGCTTGTGCTGGCGCTGGCTGCTATCGGGGCCGCCGCCTGGTTCGCTTACCGCTCGGCCGGCGTCGAGCCGGTGCGGGCTGAGCGCGACCGGCTGCGCACCGAACTCGACGGCGTGCGCAAAGAGAATATCCAACTCGCCACCGATCTGGCCGCGGCCAAGGCGCAGCGCGCCGAGCGTTCGGAATCGGAGGAGGCGCGCTTTGCCGACATCGCCGCAAAGGCGCTGCAGGCCACGCAGGCGAACTTCATGGCGCTCGCCAACGAGACATTCGAGAAGCACAAACAGGCCGCCGCCGGCGGTGTGAAGGATGTGCTGGCGCCGACGCAGGAGCAACTCATCAAGCTCGCGCAATCGGTCGAGGCGCTGGACAAAGCGCGCCTGCAGGACAAATCCGCGATCAACGAGCAAGTGCGCCAAATGGTCGATGCCGTGGGCACGACCAACAAGACCACGCAGAATCTGCTCACCGCTCTGCGCGCCTCGCCGAAAATGCGCGGCCGTTGGGGCGAGCAGACATTGCGCAACGTGCTCGAATTGTCGGGGCTCGCGGAGCATGTGGATTTTGTCGAACAAAGCTCGACAACGGGTGGCGAGGGCGCGCGCTTGCGGCCGGACGTGATTATCAATTTGCCGGGCGATCGCTGCATTGTCGTGGATTCGAAGGTGGCGCTGTCTGGCTATCTCGATGCGGTCGAAGCGACAGACGAGGCATCGCGTGAGGCGTTCCTGAAGAAGCACGCCTCGGAATTGAAGGGCCACGTCAAAAACCTCGCGTCCAAGGCCTACCAGGAATACGTGCCGAAAACGGCGGATTTCGTGGTGTTGTTCGTGCCGGGCGAAAACTTCCTCGCCGCCGCGGCCGAGCGCGATCCGGACCTGTTCGACGATGCGTTCGCACAGAAGGTCATCATCACGACGCCGTCGACCATGGTCGCGCTGGCGAAATCCGTCGCCTATGGCTGGCGCCAGGAGCAGAGCGCCAAGAACGCGCAGCACATCGCCGAGCTTGGCCGGGAGTTGCACAGCCGCATGGCGACGATGCTCGACAAGATGCAGAAGGTCGGGGATTCGATCGAGCGCTCGGTGAAGACGTACAACGAGATGATCGGCTCCGTTGAATCGCGCGTGTTGCCGCAGGCGCGCAAATTCAAGGAGCTGGGCGCCGCCGATGCCGGCGTCGCCGCCAACGCGCCGCCACAGATTGAAACCGCGCCGCGCCAGATCAGTGCGCCAGAACAGCTTGAACTCACGCCGCCGCCGCAACCGGCTAAGCGCGGTCGCTAATCGTGATCGCGGACCTTGCCGCGTTTCGCCTTCACATCTGAACGCCGGGCCTTGTGGTCCAAGCGCTTCTGGCGCGCGGCGCGTGGAATTCTCGTTTTGTAGCGCGGCTTCGGCGCGTGCGTGGCTTGCTCCACCAGCGCCACCAGACGCTCCAGCGCCTCGGCGCGATTGCGCTCCTGCGTGCGGTGCGTATCGGCGCGTATGACGATCTCGCCTTCCAGCGTGAGCCGCCGCCCAGCCAGCTTTTCCAGCCGCGCGCGCACATCGTCCGGCAGCATCGTGTAGCCGCCAAGACGAAAGCGTAATTCCACCGCCGTGGACACCTTGTTCACGTTCTGCCCGCCCGGTCCGGCGGCGCGGATGAAGCGCTCGTCCAGATCGCGTTCGTCCAAGGCAATGGAGGCGGTTACGGGAATCATCGCGGTCAACATACCTTGGCAAGACATGCCGTGCTGGCTGCGATAAGCCCGGCGGAAGAGTTTTGGGAGGACAGACATGCGATCATTATTCGCGGCGGTTGCGGCGGCCTTACTGGCTGCGTGCGCGAGCGGCGCCGGAATGAGCGGGCCGGCGGGCGAGGTTTCGGCTAGCGCGCCCCATATCGGCGCCGCGCTTGCCGATCCGCGCCGTCCGGAAGCGGATACCGGGCGCGATGCGCTGCGCCAGCCCGCCGATATGTTGGCGTTCATGCAAGTGCGTCCTGGTCAGCGCGTAGCCGATATCGGCCCTGGCGGCGGGTATTTCACGCGGCTGCTTTCGGTCGCGGTTGGCCCCGAGGGCCGCGTTTACGCCATCGATCGCGAAGGCACGGCGGAACGTCCGCGACCGATCACAGCCGTCGCGGAAGGCTATCCGAATATCAGCGTGATCCAGCAGGGCACGCAGAATTGGACCACGCCCGAGCCGCTTGACGCTGTGATGATCGTGCAAATCTATCACGACCTCGCCAATGGCGACGGGCCCGCCGCGCACCGCTCCATCTTCAATGCGCTGCGTCCGGGCGGCGTGCTGCTGATCGTCGATCACGCGGCGGCGGACGATGCGCCCGCTGATGTCACCAGCACGCTGCATCGCATCCAGCCTTCGCGCGTGCGCACGGAATTGGAAGCCGCGGGCTTCGTGTTCGAAGCCGAAAGCCCGGTGTTGCGCAATCCTGAAGACGATCACAGCACGCGCGTATTCGAGGGCGACATTCGCGGCCGCACCGATCAGTTCGTATTGCGGTTCCGCAAGCCGGCCTAAAGCGCAGGCTCAGGCGTCAATGTCACGGATTCGTCGTGCTCCGGCGCGCGATGCCTGATATTTGACGCCTGACATGCTGCCGAAAAATCCCAATGCCTTCGCTCATTCGCCGCTCGACCGCGCCGGGCATCGCCGCCGCGACGAAGCGTGGCTGAAGGCGGCGCTGGCCGACAACCAGAAATGCCTCGTCGCCGTTTTCCATGAGCGCAAGCCGTTGCTGTTCGAGAACGGCGGCAAATTGTTTCCGCGTTATCTCGCCAATCATGTGCCGGCCGAACTCGGCAAGGGGGAGCCTTTATTCCTCGGCGTGGATGCGCACGGCTCCACCTATTTTGCCTGCGAGATCGAAGATCCGGCCGTGCTCGGCGAGTATGGCGCGATCCATGATTTGCGCGGCGCCTCGGCGCAGCTTGAGCCGGACGCGCTCGCCATTTTGGGCTGCGCGCGCGCGATCTTCGAATGGCATGCGCGCAACGGCTTCTGCGCCACCTGCGGCGCGAGGACGAATGTCGTGGAAGCAGGCTGGAAGCGTGCGTGCCCGGCGTGCAAGGCGGAGCACTTTCCGCGCGTCGATCCCGTAGCGATCATGCTGCCGGTGTTTGGCGAAAAATGTTTGTTGGCGCGTCAGCGTCAATTCCCGCCCGGCATGTATTCGGCGCTGGCCGGCTATATCGAGCCGGGCGAGTCCATCGAAGAGGGCGCGGCGCGCGAGACATTGGAAGAATCCGGCCTGGTTGCGCGCGAAGTGCGGCTGCATTCGAACCAACCCTGGCCGTTTCCGTATTCTCTCATGATCGGCGCGATCATTGACGTCGCAAGCGATGCCGAGCGCATCGACGAGGAAGAATTGGAAACCGCGCGCTGGTTCACGCGTGAAGAGGCGCGCGCGCTCGTCGCCGGCAAACATCCTGACGTATTCTGCCCGCCGCCCTTCGCCATCGCGCATCAATTGATCAAAAGCTGGGCGGAAGCCTAGTCGCACTCGGCGCAATCGTCGCGCTGCGCGCGCTCGACCTGAAGCGTGACATGGCCGATGCCGAAGCGTTCGGCGATGCCGTCGGAAAGCTTGGCGAGGAAATCGTCGTCGCCGCCTTCGGGGCGTACAAGATGCGCCGTCAGCGCGGGTTTCGTCGCGCCCATCGCCCAGACATGCAGATCATGCACCGCGACGACGCCGGGTTGATCGGCGAGGTAGGCGCGCACGTCGGCAACGTCGATGCCGCGCGGGGCCGCGTCGAGCGCCAGATCGAGCGACTCGCGCAACAGCCCCCACGTGCCCCACAAGATCAGCGCCACGACCGCGAGCGAGATCGCCGGATCGATCCAATTGAGCCCGGTGAGCCAAATCGCGCCGCCCGCGACGATCACGGCGGCGGAGACGCCCGCATCGGCCAGCATGTGCAGGAACGCGCCGCGCACATTCACATCGTCCTTGCGCCCGGCCACGAACAAAAGCGCGGTCGCGCCGTTCACGACAACGCCGATGGCGGCGACGATCATGATGAAAAGCGGCGCGGTTTGTTCGGGTGCGAACAGGCGCGTGCCCGCTTCCCACAAAATGCCGCCGCATGCGGCGACCAGCACAAGCGCGTTGGCCAGCGCGGCCAGCACGGTCGCTTTGGAATAGCCATAGGTGCGCTGCGGGCCGGCCTGGCGCTTCGCCAGCCAAGCAGCGCCGCCCGCAAGCGCTAAGCCCAGAACATCGGAGAGATTGTGCGCTGCGTCGGAGAGCAGGGCGGTTGAATTGGCCGCAAAGCCTGCCGCCGCCTCGATGATGACGAAGCCGACATTCAACGCAATGGCGATGCTATAACGTTTGTCGTTCGGTGCTGGATGGTGATGCGCGTGGCCGTGGCCGGAAGAATGACCGTGTGAATGGCCATGCGCGTGATCGTGCCCATGATGGCCGTGCATGCCGGTGATGTGGGCGAGAATCGCGCCGCGATCAAGCGAAGCGCTTAAAGCGGCATGTAGAGCACGCGGCCGCCATGTTCGCTCACCATGCGGCGCGCGGTCCGGCAATCGGATTGTTCGGGCTGCATCGGCGCCGCGAGATTTTCAATCCAGGCGCGGCAATAGCCGCCGCGCGGCAGCGCGCTCACGGGCACGCCGGAAAAATCGTTGCGGCCTTCATAGGAGGCGAGCTCTGCTTCGCTGTTCACGACGCGCCCGCCCCAGGTGCGCGCCAGCCAATCGGCGTGCTCACATTCCATTTGCGCGGGCTGTGTTTCGGCGGGCAGTTCGTCATACCAGATGCGGCAGCGCCCATTCTCCGGCAATTCGTTGGCGGGCACGCCGGCGACAGGGCTGATCTTGGCTTCAAACGCGGCGGCTTGCGGCGCCGGCTGTTGCGCCTCGGCGGCCGGCGCGTTCGTCAGTTCGGCGACGCCGACGCCCAAACAGATCGCGGCGATGGCGCTGATTGCGAAAACGGGGGCGGCGAGGCGGCGGCGCATGATCTTTCAACTCCGGGAGGGCGGGCTGGTTGCCTGTCCTCACGGGCTCACGAATACGTGAGCCGGCGCCGGATTGCCGTGACCTCGGACACGCCGCGAACACAATTCGCCCGAGGAACGTAGTGTCACACTCAGCCGTTAAACCTCCAGTTTGTGAGGGCGCCATGGCTGATCTGCTTTTTCTGGCGGTTGGAGAAGATTTATCGCGCGTTGAAACCTTGGCTGAAGTGCTGGCCGCGGCCGGTCTGACGATGGAAAGCGCGATCAGCGAAGCGGCGCTAGAAAACAGCGGCGCCGTGGTGGTTGTGTGGTCGCGCGCGGCCATTCGCAGCGAAGCGTTCATGCAAGGCGCGGAGGCCGCGTTTCAATCCGGCAAGGCGATCGTCGCGTGTCTTAGCCGGCGCCGCCCCGAGACGGCGTTGGACGCGCCATGCTTCGATCTCTCAGGCTGGAAGGGAGACCCCGGCGCCGATGTGCTCGATGATTTCTTTTACGCCGTTTACAGCAAGGCTGTCGCCGCGCGTCACGAGGACGAAGCGGATGAGATGCTTGAGGCGCTTGAAGAGGGCGATAGCGCCTCGCTTGAACAAATAGACAGTGACGCCTTCGTATGGTGGGAAGCGCCGCCCGCGCGCAAAGATGCTGCGACGGTGACACTGGCATGGTCGTCGGACCTGCCGGAAAAGCCGCTGCCCGTGCCGCAATCGAGAAGGCCGAAGCGGAAGCGCCGGCCGGGCCGCGCTTTACTCTTCGCCGTGCGCGCCGCAGGTGTGGCGCTGCTGATCGGCGCGGCGGTGTTCGCCGAAGCCGTGCACGCAAGCGCGCCACGCCTGCATGACGCGACGCCAACCAGCTTTGCCGCGATCACGATGGACTTCGTTGGTGAAACCGTAGCGTTGGAATGGATTGAGGCGGCGCCCGCGCCTCCGGCTTCTCTGCGCGAACCGGCCAGCGCCCCGCGCAGCTAAGCGCAAAAAAGAAAAGGGCGCGGGATTTACCCGCGCCCTTAGCCATCCCTCGTCCAATGAGGAAAATCCAACTCTAATTTACTGGCAGGCCAAGCATTCCTCGTAATCGGTTTTTTGCTCGATCTGCATGGTCTCGACCGCTTCCGGCTTGCCTTCGTCGCCAGCAAAGCCCGCGCGTTGCACGCTCTTGGAGCGGCAATAATAGAGGCTCTTCATGCCGCGCTCCCATGCCATCCAGTGCAGCATGTGCAGATCCCACTTATCGACATCGCCCGGCAGGAAGATGTTGAGCGATTGCGATTGGCAAATCAGCGGCGTGCGGTCGGCGGCGAGTTCGATGACCCAGCGCTGATCGATTTCGAACGCGGTCTTGAACACGTCCTTCTCGTCATCGCTCAGGAAGTCGAGGTGCTGGACGCTGCCTTCATTCTTGAGAATGGAAGACCACACGCTTTCGGTGTTCTTGCCTTTCTCTTCGAGCAGCTTCTCAAGATAGGGGTTCTTCACCGCGAACGAGCCCGAGAGCGTCTTGTGCGTGTAGATGTTGGCGGGGATCGGCTCGATCCCCGCCGACGTGCCGCCGCAAATGATCGAGATCGACGCCGTCGGCGCGATGGCGATCTTGTGGCTGAAGCGGGCCATGATGTTGTTCTCGGCCGCGTCGGGGCAGGCGCCGCGCTCATGCGCCAGCTTCACCGAGGCAGCGTCGGCGCCGCGGCGGATGTGGCGGAAGATGCGGTTGTTCCAAACCTTCGCCATCGCCGATTCCATCGACACGTTCTGGCTTTGCAGGAAGGAGTGGAAGCCCATCAGGCCAAGGCCGACGCTGCGTTCGCGATAGGCGGCGTATTTGGCGCGCTCCATCTCGTCGGGCGCGCGCTGGATGAAGTCTTCCAGCACGTTGTCCAGGAAGCGGAACACGTCTTCGAGGAATTGCGGCTCGTGCTCCCATTCCATGAACGTCTCGGCGTTCAGCGAGGAGAGGCAGCACACGGCGGTGCGCTCGCGGCCCTGATGATCCATGCCGGTGTGCAGCATGATTTCCGAGCACAGATTGGACTGGCGCACCTTGAGGCCAAGCTTCTTCTGATGGCTCGGCATCTGCTTGTTCACGGTGTCGGAGAAGATGATGTACGGCTCGCCGGTTTGCAGGCGCAGCTCGAGGATCTTCTGCCACAGCTTGCGCGCGTTCACGTGCTTCAGCGGCTCGCCATTCTTCGGGCTGCGTAGCGCGAACGGCAGGTCGTCCCGCACCGCGATCATGAATTCGTCGGTGAGGTTGAGGCCGTGATGGAGATTGAGGCTCTTGCGGTTGAAATCGCCGGCCGGCTTACGGATTTCGAGGAATTCCTCGATCTCCGGATGGTGGATGTCGAGATACACCGCCGCCGAACCGCGGCGCAGCGAGCCTTGGCTGATCGCCAGCGTCAACGAATCCATCACGCGGATGAACGGAATGATGCCGCTGGTTTGGCCGTTCTGGCCGACCTTTTCGCCGATGGAACGTACGCCGCCCCAATACGTGCCGATGCCGCCGCCATTGGAAGCGAGCCACACATTCTCGTTCCACGTATCCATAATGCCGTCGAGCGAGTCGCCGACCGCATTGAGGAAGCATGAGATCGGCAGGCCGCGTTCGGCGCCGCCATTCGAAAGAACGGGCGTCGCAGGCATGAACCACAGCTTGGAGATATAATCGTAGAGACGTTGCGCGTGTTCGATGTCGTCGGCGTAAGCGGTCGCAACGCGCGCGAACATGTCTTGGTACGACTCGCCGGGCAGCAGGTAACGATCGGTCAGCGTGGTCTTGCCGAACTCGGTTAAGTGCGCATCACGGCTCGGATCCGTAATAACTTTATCGACCACCTTGAGCGGACGCAGCGGCTTGGGTTTGCCGCGATGAATTTCACCCATCCGGTGAACCCCAACTTTTTCCGCTCTAGCCTGCATCAACCCGCCCCGAATTTAGCTCTGTGTTAATCCGACTCGGTGCTGGCCCAAACCACATGCTGTTGTGGAGCGAAGCATCACCGTCACTACATATAGTGACGCCAACCCTTAATTCGGAGTCAATCACGAGGGGCTGCCAGAGCCCTTTTTTGATGTCGAATCTGTGAAAAGCGGCATGGATCAACACGCTCTCATTAACGCAAGCGCCGCGTTTTTGCGGTGCCATATGCCCGCCATTTCTAGCTGCTGATGAACGAAATTCGGCAATTTTCAGGCGTCTGAGGCTCAGGGAAGATGGCGGCGGGTTCATCTTGATATGGTTAACGCTCCGCCCGGCCGACACGAGCCGCCGAACTGTGTAAGGGCCGCTCGGCGGTGGCGCGGCAGGGTGATTCTCGGTTTCCAGCGTGACTGAGTCGACGTTCGCTTGCCCAGGCTTGGCGTCCGGCGCCATGCAGGAGGCGGGCTGACGGCCCTGATTGCGGAGGGGAATATGGGGCGGGCGTTCGTCGCGATCATTCAGGCGCTGAAGGATGTGATCTTCGGGCGCCTGACCTTCCTGGCGCTGATCAATCTCGTGCTGGCCAGCGCCGCGACAGGCGGCGCCGCGCTCGCGCTCATCCGCTACATCATTCCGCTGATCCCGGAGGGGGAAGGCTGGCTCGGCTTTGCCTTCAACGCGAGCGAGGTAGCGCTCAGCGTGGGGGCGGCCGTTTTAGCCGTCGCGTTGTCGCCGGCTGTGTCGATGCTGATCGGCGGCATGTTGTTCGATTTCGCTGCCGAGCGCGTTGAAAAAGCGATCAGCGCCCCGGCCTCGCGCCGGGTGTCGTTTCTGGAAAGTTTGGGCAATGGCGTGCGCATCGCCATTCCGGCGCTGCTGCTGAACCTGATCGTCTCGCCGCTCTATCTCGTGCCGGGCCTCAACGCCGTGGTGTTCTACACGCTCAATGGGCATTTGATGGGGCGCGAATATGCGTTGCTGGCTGCGACGCGGCGCATGCCTTTCCCAGACGCCAAACGATTGCGCAAGCGAGCTGGCTTTTCGGTTTTCGTTACGGGCTTGGCCTGTTCGGTAATTCCGTTCGTGGCGCCGCTCGTCGCCGCCAGCGCGATGACGCGGCTGGTGGATGCGCGCATCAAGCTTCAGGCGCGCCGCCAGTAAGCATAGGTATAGAGCGTGGCGAAGCCTTCGCTTTCATAGAGAGCGATGGCGCTTCGATTGTGCTGTTCGACTTGCAGATACGCGATGCGCGCGCCTTGGCCCGCACCCCATCCGATCAGGGCGCGCACGATCTTGCGCGCAAGGCCGTGGCGTCGCGCTTCGGGCGCTGTGCGCATAAGGAAGATGCCGAGCTTGTCGCCCGTCAGCACGCCGAGCCCGATCGCGGCGGGCGCGCCCTCGAAATCCGCGAGCGCGAAGATGCGCGGCGCGGCGATGCGCAAAACAATATCGCGCCGTTCCGCGAAATCTTCCGCACTCGGCGCGCTTTCACGCAATGGTCGCCAGATGGCGTCGTTGGGTTCGTGATGCAGCGCGACGCCGCTCAAGGGTGAGGCGGCGTTAATGTCGCGCGTCATCGCCAAGGTTGTGTTGAAGGGCGCAAAGCCAAGTTGCGCGAGACGCTCCGGCAAGTGCACGGGCGCGATAGCGCCGTCGGCGAGCTTAAATTGAAGCGGGATGCGATGCCGCGCACACCAAGCCTCCGCGGCGGCGATGGCTTCGTCCAAAGACGCGCCATGCTCCCACGCGAGCGGCCAGATCGAATTTGGCCGCGCCGAACAACCGCCGCCGCTGGCGCAAAACTCCCAGCCGAAGCGCGCGGCGCGATGCTCGGCCGGCCAAGCGATGAGCGTGGCGCGTTCGAACGCTTCAGCGCCTGGCGCTGTCATGCCCCGGCGCGCGCGACCAGCTTCACCACATCGCCCATAATGCCGGTGATCTTGAAGTCCTTCGGCGTATAGACGCCGGCCACGCCCATTTGCTTCAGCGCCATCGCATCGGCGGGCGGAATGATGCCGCCGACGACAAGCGGCACGCCGTCCAGGCCTTCTTCGCGCATGAGCCGCACCACATCGCGCACCAGATCCAAGTGCGAGCCGGAAAGAATGGAGAGGCCGACGGCGTGCGCCTTCTTCTCCTTCGCGGCGGCGACGATTTCCGCCGGCGTGACGCGGATGCCTTCATAGATCGCGTCCATGCCGACAGCGCGTGCGCGCGCGGCGATCTGTTCGGCGCCGTTGGAATGGCCGTCGAGCCCCGGCTTGCCGACCAGGAAGGTGAGCTGGCGGCCTAGCTTTTCCGACAGCGCGGCGACATCGCGCTTCACGGCTTCGACGTCCTCGCCTTCGCTTTCGATCACGAGCGCGACGCCGGTCGGCCCGCGATACTCGCCAAAGACCTCGCGCAGCGCCGCCGCCCATTCGCCCGTGGTCGCGCCGGCCTTAGCCGCTGCGATGGAGGCGGGCATAATGTTCTGGCCTTCTTGCGCCGCCGCGCGCAGCGCCGCCAGTGCGGCTTCCGCATCGTTATTATTGCGCGCTTGGCGCCATGCTTTCAGGCGCGCGATCTGCTCGCTCTCAACGGCGACATCGACGGTTTGGATGTTTTTCTCACCGGCTTCGAGCGGCGAGGGCTCGGCTTCGGTGAAGCAATTGACGCCGACAACCTTCACGTCATTGCGCTCGATTGCTTCGGTGCGATGACGGTTGGATTCCACCAGCGCCGCTTTCATATAATCGAGCGCCGCCGCCGCACCGCCCATCTGGTCGATCTTGGCGAGTTCCGCGCGCGCGCCTTCGCACAGCTCGCGCACTTTCGCTTCGATCACTTTCGAGCCGTCGAAAATGTCTTCGTATTCGAGCAGGTCGGTTTCGTAGGCGAGGATTTGCTGCATCCGCAGCGACCATTGCTGATCCCATTCGCGCGGCAGGCCGAGCGCTTCGTTCCAGGCCGGCAATTGCACGGCGCGCGCGCGCGCGTTCTTTGAAAGCGTGACGGCCAGCGTTTCCAGCAGAATCCGATAGACGTTGTTTTCCGCTTGCGGCTCGGTGAGGCCGAGCGAGTTCACTTGCACGCCATAGCGGAAGCGGCGTGCTTTCGGTTCTTCGACGCCGTAGCGTTCGCGGCCGATCTCATCCCACAGCACGTTGAAGGCGCGCATCTTGCAGGTTTCGGTGATGAAGCGCAGGCCGGCATTGACGAAAAAAGAGAGCCGCGAAAACACGGCGGAAAAATTGTCCGCCGGGACCTCGCCGCGCGCTTTCACTTCGTCGAGCACGGCGATGGCGGCGGCGAGCGCGTAAGCGAGTTCCTGTTCCGGCGTCGCGCCCGCTTCCTGCAAATGGTAGGAGCAGACGTTCATCGGATTCCATTTTGGAATCGTCTTGAGGCTCCAGGCGATGGTGTCGGCGGTGAGTTTCAGCGATGGCGCCGGCGGAAAGATGTAGGTGCCGCGCGAAAGATATTCCTTGAGGATGTCGTTCTGCGTGGTGCCGGTCAGCTTCTTCGGATCGGCGCCTTGTTCTTCGGCCAGCGCCGTATAGAGCGCGAGCAACCAGCCCGCCGGCGCATTGATCGTCATCGACGTGTTCATCTGTTCGAGCGGAATGCCGTCGAACAGCGCGCGCATATCGCCCATATGCCCAATCGGCACGCCGACCTTGCCGACTTCGCCGCGCGCCAGCACGTGATCGGAATCGTAGCCGGTCTGCGTCGGCAGATCGAAGGCGACGGAGAGCCCCGTCTGCCCGCGCGCGAGATTGGCGCGGTAGAGCTTGTTGGATTCCGCCGGGGTGGAATGGCCGGCATAGGTGCGGAAAATCCAGGGCGGGTCGGGGGCGTGCTGAAACTCAGGCATTTGCACGATAGTGCCGCCGTGTCTGTTGCGGTGCAACAGGAACGCGTGGCGCGGCGCCGCTACGGCAATCCTTCCGCACCAATGCACCATTTTTGGTCTGACCGCTGACCAGTTTTTCCGGTTTTAAGACATCGCGTTTGACGCACTGCAGCAAAAGGGTGCAGGTTTGCCGCAACAAGGAGTGCTCAATGCCGGATGCAGGCGCGACGCCCAAAGACATTTACGACATCGGTGAAATCCCGCCCGAATTTCATGTGCCCAAGCAGATGTGGGCGTGGGCGATCCGCAAGGAGCGGCACGGACGGCCCGCCGAAGCCATGCAATTGGAAAAAGTCGCGACGCCGGAAGTCGGCGAGGACGAGGCGCTCGTGCTCGTGATGGCGGCGGGCGTGAATTATAATGGCGTGTGGGCCGCGCTTGGCGTGCCGCTCTCGCCGATCGACGTGCACAAAAATCCCTATCACGTCGCCGGATCGGATGCGTCGGGCATCGTCTGGAAGGTCGGCTCGAAGGTGAAACGCTGGAAGCCGGGCGACGAAGTCGTCATCCATTGCAATCAGGACGACGGTGACGACGAAGAATGTAATGGCGGCGATCCGATGTTTTCGTCGAGCCAGCGCATCTGGGGCTATGAGACGACGGATGGCTCCTTCGCGCAATTCTGCAAGGTGCAATCGCGCCAGCTCATGCCGCGTCCTCAGCATCTCACCTGGGAAGAGGCGGCCTGCTACACGCTGACCCTCGCCACTGCCTATCGCATGCTGTTCGGGCATGAGCCGCATGAAGTGAAGGCCGGCCAGAACGTGCTGGTATGGGGCGCGAGCGGCGGCTTGGGCGTTTTCGCCACCCAGCTTTGCGCCGTCACCGGCGCGCACGCCATCGGCGTCGTCTCCAGCGACGACAAGAAAGATTACGTGCTCTCAATGGGCGCGAAGGCCGTGCTCAACCGCAACGATTTCAATTGCTGGGGGCAGCTGCCGAAAGTCGGCGGGCCTGAGTTCGACGCCTACATGAAAGAGTGCCGCAAGTTCGGCAAAGCTATCTGGGACATCACAGGCAAGAAGGATGTCGACGTCGTGTTCGAGCATCCGGGTGAGGCGACCTTCCCAGTCTCGGTGTTCGTGGTGAAGCGCGGCGGCATGGTCGTGATCTGCGCCGGCACTACCGGCTACAATCTGACCATGGACGCGCGCTTTTTGTGGATGCGCCAAAAGCGCGTGCAGGGCTCGCACTTCGCGCACCTGAAGCAAGCCAGCGCCGCCAATCAGCTCGTCATCGACCGCCGCATCGATCCGGCGATGTCGGAAGTATTGCCGTGGGACAAAATCCCCGACGCGCACGAGAAGATGCTCGATAATAAGCACAAGCCCGGCAACATGGCCGTGCTCGTGAACGCGCAGCGCTCAGGTCTCAAGACCTGGGAAGAGGTGCTCGAGCTCAGCGGGACGAAGGGCTAACTCAGCGCTTCCGAGCCATGCACGATGGCGATGCGCACGCGCCAATCGTCATCTTCGCCGGTGCGGCAGAGCGTATAGGTCGAAACGTCGGCGCCCATTTCGATTTCGTCGCTGTCCAGCCAAGGCCAGCGCACACGCACGCAGACAATGCGGTCGCTGATTTCGTCCATGCGCACCACTTGCGGCTTGGTATGCGTCACGCCGCGCGTGTTGTAGCGATCGCGCGCTGCGGCGCAGAATTCTTCAATCTGCGTGTCACCTTCAAGCGTGTGGGCGCTCTCGTGGCTGAGCACGAAGCAGGGCGCTTCCCACATCTGTGTCAGCGCGCCGCGATTGCCCTCGCTGATGGCGAGCGCGAGCGCTTCGAGGAAGTCCATCACGCCGAGATCGTCATCCGGCGGCGGCTGGTGGAACAGAGCTTCGATTTCGGTTTCGCGAGACATGGAACCCTCACGCTCGTCCAACGAATGTGGGAACTCAAGTGTTCCCCAAAAGGGGCGCATTGACGGAATAGCAGAAAACGGCGGTAAAATCCGCCTCCGGAGGAGACGCGGCATGATCAGGCTCATCCTGGCGGCGGCGGCTGTGCTGATCGCCGCCCTGGCCGGCTATGTCGGCTACCGTAGCTGGACGTTCACGCCGCCCGCGCCGCGCGATGCGCCGGCCATTCCCGATACGCGCGCCTACGAGATCGATATCAGCGCCGCCGCCATGCATCTGGCCGAAGCCATTCAGTTTCGCACCATTACGCTGATGGACGAAGAGGAGGACACCGGCGCGTTCGAAGATCTGCATGCTTGGATGCAAGCGCGCTATCCCGCGTTTCACGAAGTGGCGCGCCGCGAAACGGTGAACGATCTGTCCTTGCTTTACACCTGGCCCGGCGCCGATGCGGCGCAGCCGCCCATTGTCCTGCTGGCGCATCAGGATGTCGTGCCGGTGCCGGACGATACGCGTGCGGCGTGGGGCGTCGATCCGTTCGCCGGGATCATTGAGCAAGACGCCGTGTGGGGACGCGGCGCCATGGACGATAAAGGCTCGCTCGTCGCGCTGCTGGAAGCGGCGGAATTTCTCGCCGCCCGCGGCTGGCGGCCGGAGCGCACCATCATCTTCGCGTTCGGCCACGATGAAGAGATCGGCGGGCCGCGCGGCGCCGCGCGCATGGCGGCGCTGTTGGCGCAACGCGGCGTGCGCGCCTGGTTCGTGCTTGATGAAGGCATGGCGGCGATTGATCCGCATCCCATCACTGGCGCGCCTGTCGCGATGATTGGCCTCTCCGAGCGCGGCGCCGGCATCATGCGCGTGCGTGCGGTGAGCCAGCCGGGGCACGCATCCATGCCGGAGCGTGAAACGGCCGTGTCGCTTCTCGCCGAAGCTGTGGACCGCATCCACGCCATGCCGATCGAGCGCAGGCTCGAAGGCGGTCCGGCGATCGACATGATGCGTGCGCTCGGGCCCGAGCTTGGCGTGATGGATCGTGTCGCGCTCGCCAATGAATGGATGTTCGGGCCGATCATCCATGAGCGTTTCTCCGCCAACACCGCCGCCGCCGCGCTGCTTGGAACGACCGTGGCGCCAACTGTGATCCGCGGCGGCGATCATGCCGGCATTTTGCCGGGAGAGGCGATTGCGCTGATCAATTTCCGCATCCATCCGCGCGATCACGCTGACGATCTGATGCAGCGCGCGCAAAACGCGATGAGCGGAATGGAAGGCGTGACGCTGGAATGGGACAGCCCGCCCTTGGCCGCGAGCCCGGTCTCCAGCGCGACAAGCGCCAGCTATGCGTTGATCGCGGGCGTGTCGCGCGCGGTGCTGCCGCAAGCGCCGGTGGCGCCGGGGCTTGTGCTGGCGGGCACGGATGCGCGCCACTATGCGGGCATGGCTGAAAACGTGTATCGCTACCAGCCGATCCTGCTGAGCCCGGAGGATTTGGACATGCCGCATGGCGTGAACGAGCGCATGACGCTCGACAATTTCGAACGCATGATCCGCTTCTATATCGGCATCATGGAAACAGGAGCCGCCCCATGATCCGCGCGCTTATGATGTCGCTTGCTTTCCTGGCCGCTTGCGCGCCCGCGGGCGGCGGCGCGCAAGATGAGGCGAACGCCGTGCCGGCGCCGACGCCGGACGAGATCGGCGTGCGCATCGGCGCCGCGCAGGATGGCGAAACGGTTGAGGTCGCAATCAATGAGCGCTTTGCCGTTGAGCTCGTCGGCGTGCCGACCGCCGGCTATCAATGGGCGCCGACCACGCTGCCGCCGTTCCTCACCCGCGCCGGCGAGGCGACGGGCGACACCGTGCGCGAACAGAGCGAGCCCGGCTTTGCCGGCGGCAATCATTGGGAAGTCTTTATGTTCGCGGCGACCAATGAAGGGACGGGCGAGCTTGTGTTCGAACAGCGCCGTCCGTGGGAGACCAATCAGGCCGCCGTCGACACCTTCCGCGTCACCATCGTGGCGCGCTGAGATTTGCTGTTCCTGGCTCAGCTTGTCATTTACGTCGCCGCCCTAGCCGGGATTGTCGCCGGATCGCTGGGCGGGATCTTCTTCATGGGCGGGGCGCTCAACCGCGCGCGTTCGCGCGAATTTCGCACCCGCCGCGCGATTTATGCCGGCCTGTGCGCGTGCGGCATTGTCGCATCGGCGGCGCTGGGCTTTGTCGGGGTGGCGGGGATCATGTATCTCGCGCAGACCTTATGAGCGAGCTTCTCAAAGACCTCTGGTATTTCGCGGCGTCCTCGCGTGAGCTGAAACGCGGGGCGATGTTTCGCCGCGAAATTCTTGGCGAGCCTGTTGTGCTCGGGCGTGACGCCGAAGGGCGCGCCTTCGCGCTGCGGGATATTTGTCCGCACCGCGCCGTGCCGCTTTCGGCTGGGCGCATCGTCGAAACCAACGGCGTGCAGACGGTCGAATGCCCCTATCATGGCTGGCGCTTCGGCGCAGGCGACGGCGTGTGCAAGCAAATCCCATCGCTCGTCGAAGGCCAGCCTTATGAAGCCGGCCGCATTCGCGTGCGCCATTTCCCGACCCACGAAGCCAACGGCATCGTGCTGGTTTACGTCTCTTCCGATCCGCGCTTCGATGGCGCGCCGCCGCCTGCGCCGGAATTCGGCCTGGGCGATTTGCGCGAACCGAAATTCATCATCGAACGCACCTTCGCCGCGCACATGGACAATGCGGTCGTGGGCCTGATGGACCCCGCGCACGTGCCCTACGTGCATAATCAATGGTGGTGGCGCCCGCCGAGTTCAGGCCGCAAGCTGAAGCAAAAGCGCTTCGTGCCGCGCGAGCGCGGCTGGGCCATCGAGCGTCACGCGCCCTCCGGCAATTCGCTTGCCTATCGCGCCTTGTTCGGCGGGCAGGTGACGACCGAGATCTGCTTCATGCTGCCCGGCTTCCGCTGGGAGGTGGTGGAAAATCCCAGCTCGCGCCTGTTCACGCTGACCTGCCTGACGCCGGAAAACGATACCTCCACGCGCATCACGCAAGTCACGTATTGGAAGCATGCGCCGCTGCTGGATGTACTGAAACCGATCCTGATCCCCGCGGGCCGCGAATTTTTGGATCAAGATGGCCGCATGGTCGATCTGCAGAATACCGGCCTCGCTTACGGGCCGAGCATGCTCTGGATCGACGACATCGACGTGCAGGCCAAATGGTATCTGAAGCTCAAGCGCGAATGGGCCAAGAGCCGCGAAGAAAACCGCGACTTCGTCAATCCGATCGAGCCGACCACGCTGAGGTGGATGAGCTAAGCGCGCTCACGCATAGCGAAACAGCGTTTTCAGCCTACGCGTAAATTTCGGCCGGCGCGGCGGCGTGTTCAGCAACGCGCTGTCCGCGCAGATGTCGCGCGCGACCGGCGACGCCAGCAGCGCATTACGCGTACGGGCGCGCGCATCGGGGCCGACCATCACATCTTCCGTCAGCGCGAAGCGATTGAAGCCCGCCGCCCGCATACGCTGCATCACGGCTTTTGCTTCGCGTCTGCGGCCGCGCACTTTGCGGATGTCGAAATCGACGATGGCGTGCGCGAGCTTTGCGATTTCGCCGCTATCGGCCAGATCCGACAAAATATCGATCTCGCCGCCTTCGCAATTGAGCTTGGCGACGATGAGGTCGCTCTCGTTGAGGTTCTCCGTGAAAAACCGGCGCGATGTCATCAGTGGAACGGTTTTGCGCCGCGCTGCATCAATGCCGATTTTCTCCGCATAGAGCGTGGCGCCGCCGCCTTCATTGCCGCCGAACAATTCGGCTTCGCCGTCGCGATTGGACAGCGCCGCCTCGACAATGACGAGCCGTCCTTGCGCCAGCGCGTCCGGAAATTTCCCGCGAATGATGGCGATCGCTTCCGGGTCCGGCTCGAACGCATAGACAAGATCGAACGTCCACGGCGGGGCCAGCACTTCGTCCAGCGTTTCGCCCCAATGCGCGCCAATATCGAGAAAGACCTTCCGTCTGCTCATGCGTACGCGATTGCTCCCAGAAAAATCAGATGAAGAATGTCAGCTCTCGGCGCGGTAAAGTGCTTTCGCCAATTCCGTTTCGCGGCGTTCTTCGATGATGTGACGCACCGCTTCATCGGGCACGCCGATGCCGCCGAGCAATGCTTCGCCCAATTGCAACGCCGCCTCCACCGTGTCGGGGCTGGCCATGTCGGCGCCGATTTCGCGCAGCCGCCGTGCATGATCGGCATCGCGCGCGCGGGCATAGACCGGCACGTCCGGCCACGCGGCTTTGGCCTCGCGCACGATGCGCTCGACGGCGTCCGGCCGGTCCATGGTGACGACGATCGCCGCGGCGTCCGCTGCGCCGACGCTGGCCAATACGTCGCGCCGGCTGGCGTCGCCATAATGGAAAGGACGGCCGGCATGACGCATTTGGTTGATCAACGCCGCATCCGCGTCCACGCCCACATGCACGATCTCTTCCTTGCCGAGAATGTCGGCCAGCATGCGTCCAACCCGTCCGCACCCGGCGATGACGACATGGTCGCGTGCGTTGGCGGCGTCCGCGGGCGCGGTTGGCGCGTCGGATTTTTCGAAGCGCTGCGCCAGCACGCGTCCGATCCAGGCCATGAGCGGCGTCAGGAAAATCGAAAGCGCCGTCACCAGCAGCATGTATTCGGCGATGACGTTGGGCAGCACTTCGGCGCGCTGCGCCGCCGCCACCACGATAAAGGCGAACTCGCCGACTTGGCCGAGTAGAAACGCCATTTCGATGGCGCGCGGCCACGGCATGCCGAAGGCGCGCGCCAATGGCGCGATCAACGCCGCCTTTACCGCGAACAGCCCCAGCACGGCGGCCAGGATCAGCAACGGCTCGCCGAAGAAGAGCGTGAGATCGATCTGCATGCCGACCGTCACGAAGAAGAGGCCGAGCAGCAAATCCTTGAATGGATCGAGGTCGGTCTCGATCTGATGGCGGAATTCGGTTTCGGCCAGCAGCAGCCCGGCGAGAAACGCGCCCAGCGCGGTAGAAAGTCCAGCGGCATTTGCGGCTATGGACATGCCGATAGCGGCCAGCAAAGCGGCGGCGATGAACACTTCGCGGCTGTCCACCGACGCCACCCAGCGGAACAGCGGGCGCAGCACCAGACGGCCCACAAAAACAATCGCCGCGAGCGCGCCGAGCGAAGTCAACAATGCGACGCCGATTTGATCGGGGCCGAAGGCGTCCGTGTTGCTATTGAGCGCGGCGACGACGAACAGGATCGGCACCACCATCAAATCCTGCATCAGCAGGATGGAAAAGCTGGTGCGGCCGACAGGCGTCGTCACCTGATTGCGTTCACGCAGCAATTGCAGCACGAGCGCGGTTGAAGACAGCGCAAAGGCAAGCCCAAGCACGGCCGAAACCGCGAACGGCGTATCGATGCTCAGCGAAATGCCGGTGATGACGATTGTCGTCAGCACCACTTGCGCCATGCCCAGGCCGAACACGAGCCGCTTCAGCGACCAGAGCCGCTCCCACGACACTTCGAGCCCGATCACGAACAGCAGAAACACCACGCCGAGTTCGGCCAGCAGCTGGGTCGGTTCCGAGTTTTCAAGTTCGAACGGCGAGAGGAAGGGCCACGTCTCGGCCAGACGGCCCAGCACTTGCGGGCCCATCGCCACGCCGATCAGCAAATAGCCCAGAATGGCGGAGAGGCGCTGTTTACGCAGAGCCGGCACGACGAGGCAGGTCGCCGCCAGGAAGATCAGCGTCTGCATCAGCACGCCGCCATCGCCCGAATGGGCGGCGAGCGCTTCCGCGCCGTGTCCAATCGCCTCTGCGCCGTGCCCTTGCGTCATGCTTCGCCTTCTATGCGTGCAATGCCCAAACCGTGGCCTCCAGAACTCCGCTTGCTCTTTTCGCAGCTGCGAAAGGATGTTTATGTCCTTCGACTCGCGAGAAAGCCATGCCCGATATCTTAGCCGACCTTAGCGCCGCTGCCGAAACCGCCGCTGATTATACGCAAGCCGCGCGCGCGGCGGTGAAAGCCCGCACCGGCGCCGACCGCGCCGCCTTCGACCGTGAGCAGCATTTGCTGCACGGCTTGGCCTGGGTCGCCACCTATGCCGAGACGCTGCGCGAGGTGCGCGATTGGGCCGCCGCTTTATCGGAAAAGGGCGCATTCGGCGAAACCGAGCAATTGCTGGCGCGTCTGCTTGTTGGCGAATATTCGGCTCAGCTCGCCGGCGGTCTGCCCATGACGCAGGTTGAGGCCATTCGTCCGGCCGATTTCGGCGTACCGGCGCCAGCCTGCATCACGGCCGCGACCCAGGAAGAAAAGACAAAGCTGGCGCAGCTGCTGCGCGACGCGCAAGGGCGCGCCACGCTGGAACAGACCGGGCTCGATGAAGAGTCAGAGATGATCCGCGACCAGTTCCGCAAGTTCGCGGAAGCTGAAGTCGTGCCGTATGCGCACGAATGGCATTTGAAGGACGAACTGATCCCGCTCGAAATTCTTGAGCACATGGGCCAGTTGGGCGTGTTCGGCCTCACCATCCCGGAAGAATTTGGCGGCGCCGGTCTCGGCAAGACGGCGATGTGCGTGGTCTCCGAGGAATTGTCGCGCGGCTATATCGGCGTCGGCTCGCTGGGCACGCGCTCGGAGATCGCCGCCGAACTGATCATGACGGGCGGCACGCCCGAGCAAAAAGACTATTGGCTGCCCAAGATCGCGTCGGCGGAAATTCTGCCGACGGCCGTTTTCACCGAACCGAATACGGGTTCTGATCTGGGCGCGCTGCGCACGCGTGCGGTGAAGGAGGGCGATGCCTACATCGTCACCGGCAACAAGACTTGGATCACGCATGCGGCGCGCGCCGACGTGATGACGCTGCTGGTGCGCACCGATCCGAACACGAGCGACCATCGCGGTCTTTCCATGCTGCTCGCGCCGAAACAGCGCGGCGATGACGACAATCCGTTTCCTGTTGACGGCATGACCGGCGGCGAGATCGAAGTGCTCGGCTATCGCGGCATGAAGGAATACGAGATCGGTTTTGACGGCTTCAAGGTGCCGGCGGCCAATCTACTCGGCGGCGTCGAAGGCATGGGCTTCAAGCATTTGATGGCGACATTCGAAAGCGCGCGCATTCAGACCGCCGCGCGCGCCGTTGGCGTGGCGCAATGCGCGCTGGAGCTTGGGCTGCAATACGCGCTCGACCGCAAGCAATTCGGCACGGAGATTTTCACTTTCCCGCGCGTCGCCAACAAGCTGGTGATGATGGCGGCGGAAATCATGGCGTCGCGCCAGATCGCCTATTTCGCCGCGCGTCAGAAAGATTCCGGCAAGCGATGCGATTTGGAAGCGGGCATGGCGAAGCTGTTGGCCGCGCGCGTGGCGTGGTCGGCGGCGGACAACGCGCTGCAAATCCACGGCGGCAACGGTTTCGCGCTCGAATATCCGATCTCCCGCGTGCTCTGCGATGCGCGCATCCTCAACATTTTCGAGGGCGCGGGTGAAATCCAGGCGCAGGTGATCGGCCGGCGGCTCTTGGGGGATTAGGCCGCCGCCTATGCTTTAGGTGTTGCTGATCCGCGAGACCTGCTAAAACCGCGCCATGAAAACAGCGATCGCCTTCGCCGCCCTTTTTCTGCTCGCCGCTTGCGGTCAGCCGCAAAGCACGGGCTATCCGGCCGAATACGAATTCAATTTCATGCGGGCCTGCCAGGCGGCGGGGTCGAGCAATGCCATCTGCGCGTGCGTGTGGGGCAAGATCGCGAGCGAAATCTCCCCCGGCGATTTCGAGGCGCTTGAGGATTTGCCGCAGGCTGAGCGCGAAGTGCATCCCATGACAGCTCAGATCCAAGGTTATCGCACGGCCTGCGTCGCAGAGACGCCGAGCGAGACGCCTGCCGAGACACCTTAGGGAACAGAACCAGCCTGCTTGCGTTTGCCGGTCGATGATCAATTTGTCGTCCCGCAAAGCGATGGTCGCCGCGTGCTGCGCAAGCGCTTTAATCTGCGCGGCCTGCGCCATGGCTGCACCGGCGCCAAACGCCGAAACGGCGGCAATACAAAAGCTCATCTCCAACAAGCTAAGCGCCTCCGCCGGCGAGCAACCAAGCACGGCTCCCTTTGGACTTAACGATCTTTCGCGTGTCCTCTATTAAGCCTATGCATGCATAATCCCAGCATAGACGCGGCAATTATTGCCGGGCGCTAGTGGAGTGGCCAATGCGGCGGGGCCTGATCGCTCTCAGCTGCGCGATGATCGGAGCATTTGCTCTGGCAGGGTGCGGCGCGGGTGAGCCGAACGAATATCCTGCGGACGCGCGGACGCAATTCGAGTCCAGCTGTCCGTTGCAGGATGAGATGTGCGCGTGCACCTGGGATCGGCTCACACGTACATTGTCCTATGACGAATATGATGCGGCGCTTGAACGGTTTGCGCGCGAGGGCTTGATGGACCCGCGTGTAACGCGGGCGCGCTCCTACTGCCTAGAGCGCCATCCAAGCTAGTAGGGCCGCCGGCTCTGCAAGGCGGCGAACAGCGTCCCGTCATCGAGCAGATCGAGTTCGCCGCCCACCGGCACGCCATGCGAAAGCCGGCTGACGACAATACCCAAGGGCTGCAAGCGTTCGGTCAGATAGTGCGATGTGGTCTGCCCATCGACCGTGGCCGAAAGTGCAAGAATAACCTCCCGCACGCCGCCCGCGCTCGCGCGCTCAACCAGTTTGGCGACGCGCAAATCTTCCGGCCGCACGCCATCGAGCGCGGAGAGCACGCCGCCGAGCACATGATAGCGTCCCTTAAAAGCGCCCGCGCGCTCAAGCGCCCACACGTCGCCAACCTCCGCGACAACGCAGATCAGGCCATCGTCGCGGTCCGCAATGGTGCAGAGCGTGCACGGATCGGCCGCATCCAGCATGCCGCAATTGGAGCAGGCGCGCACTTTCTCCGCCGCATCCGATAGCGCCGCCGCCAGCGGCAACATCAGCGCGTCCTTTTTCTTCAGCAGCTGTAGCGCCGCGCGCCGCGCCGAACGCGGCCCCAGCCCCGGCACTTTGGCCAGGAGCGAAATCAACGCCTCGATTTCGGGAGCGGATTTGATCGATGAACGCGCCATGTCAGGCCAGGATCAGGTCTTCTAGAAAATCGCCGCTCTCGATGCGCGCGCCAAGTTGCGCGGCATCGAGGAAGAAATAGGTCCAGGCGCGGATCACGCGCCCATCGTCGAGCGCAACATCGACAATCCCCCGCTCATATTCGTCGCCCTCATACGCATCGAGTTCCGCTAGCAGCTTTGCACCCAGCGCATAAATGTCGCCGCGCACGCGGCCGTTCGCATCTTCAACAAGCGCCGGATACCAGCTCACTTGATGCAGCGCGCCCCGCACATGCCCGGCGGCTTCATGCGCCGCGCCCGTGCGTACGGCGGCGGCAATCTCCACAGGCGCGCGCATCAGCGCTGCCGGACGCAGCGTCCCGTACACGAAAAGGCGCTCACCGCGCATGCCTAGAACGGCATCTTGAAGCCGGGCAGGATTCCGAGCCCGCCTGAAAGCCCCTTCATCTCTTCGTTCTGCGCGTCTTCAAGCTTGCGGCGCGCATCGTCGTGCGCAGCCTTGATCAGGTCTTCCACGATTTCAGCTTCCTCCGGCTTCAGCAGCGAAGGATCGATCGTCAGCCCCAGCAGCGCCGTCTTGCCCGAAAGGCGAACCTTCACCATGCCGCCGCCGGCCGAGCCTTCGACTTCCATGGCTTCCAGTTTTTTCTGCGCATCGTTGATCTTGGCCTGCATGGCCTGCGCTTGGCGCATGATCTGGGAGATGTCTTTCATCAGCGAGTGTTCCTCATCGGTCGGCTTCTTTCTTGCGCGCCGGCGCGGCGGGCGTCTTGTGCGGCGGCATCGGCACGACATCGCCGGCGTTTTCAGCCGGCGGATCGCGCACGACGGCGATCTGCGCTTCGGGGAAATGTTTGAGCGCTTCGGCGACGAAGGGCTGACGCTTCAATTCCTCAAGCTTACGCGCGTCTTCCTTGCGGCGGCGGTCGGCGATGCTTTCGACCGGCGCGGGCACGCCGCTGCTCGGGCGTATGCGCCATTCGATGCCTGAATTCTCTTCAAGCAGAAATTTCAGCTGACGCACGAGATCGCGCGGTTGATCCGGCGCGGGCACGAATTCAAGTTCGCCGAGCGGCGAGAAATGCGTAACCTTCATGCGCTCCAGCGCGATTTCCAGTTCGACATTACGTTGGCTTGAGACAAGCTCAACGACGTCCTCAAACCTAGCGTAGCGATGGCCGGACTCGGGCGATTCCGCGCGTGCAGGCGCTTGATTAAGAGGCGGGGACGATGCGCCATCGCTCTCGCGTCCGCGCGGTTCGGCGCCGGCGCCGAGTGCGGGCGGGGCGGAAACAGCGGCGCGCAATAAGCGCGCGGCATCTTCCGGTGGGGGCAGGTTCTGGGCCGCGCACAGGCGCACCATCGCCATTTCTACCGCAGCAATCGGATCGGGCGCCTTCGCCGCTTCTTCCAGCGCTTTGAGCAGCATTTGCCACAGCCGTGAAAGCTGCGCCGGTGAAACGCTCTCCGCCAGCGCGCGCACCCGCGTGACCCAATCGGGCCCGCCGATAATGCGCGCGTCGGCGCCGAGCGCTTGCGCGCGCGCCGCTTCGTGGCCCACTTCCAGCAGGTCGCGCAGGATCAGCGCCGGATCGGCGCCGCTATCGTATTGATTGCGTACTTCGTTGACCGCCGTTTTCGCGTCGCCGCGCGCCACGGCTTCAAACAGATCGAGCACGCGTCCGCGATCGGCCAGGCCGAGCATGTCGCGCACATCGGCCGCGCTGACCGTCTCGCCCGGCTTTTGCACCAGCGCCTGGTCCAGCAAAGAAAGCCCATCGCGCGCCGAGCCTTCCGCCGCGCGTGCGATCAGCATCAGCCCATCGGCGTCGACCTTCACGTCTTCCTTGGCGCAAATGCTGCCCAGGTGCGTCGCCAGCCGCTCGGTATCGATGCGTTTCAAGTCGAAACGCTGGCAGCGCGACAGCACCGTCACCGGCACTTTGCGGATTTCGGTGGTGGCGAAGATGAACTTCACATGCGGCGGCGGTTCTTCAAGCGTCTTCAGCAGGCCGTTGAAGGCCTGCGTCGAGAGCATGTGCACCTCATCGATGATGTACACTTTGTAGCGCGCCATGACCGGCGCGTAGCGCACCGAGTCGAGGATCTCGCGGATATCGTTGATGCCGGTGCGCGAGGCGGCGTCCATCTCGAACACGTCGGGATGGCGGCTCTCCATGATCGCTTGGCAATGTTCGCCGGGCGGGTCGAGTTCGATGTGCGGGCCGTCCACCTCGCCGCCCTTATAATTGAGCGCGCGCGCGAGCAGGCGGGCAGTGGTGGTTTTGCCGACCCCGCGCACCCCGGTCAGCATCACCGCGTGCGGGATGCGCCCGAGCGCGAAGGCGTTGCCGATGGTGCGCACCATCGCTTCTTGGCCGATCAGATCGGCGAAGGTTTTGGGGCGATATTTCCGCGCCAGCACGACATAGCCGCCGCCTGAGGGATCGTCGCCGAAGAGGCCTGGGGATTCGCTCACTTTAATAATCTAGTGACGTTTGCGCGGCCGGGCGAGCCCCTGGATTACCACCTTTAATTGTCATGATTTTTACCATCACCCGTCAAAATCCGGCGAAATAGGAGAGGAAGCCATGACCGCGCCTCAGGTCGACCGCGAGCGCCGGCACATTGTCGCGGCTGCGCGCCGTTATCATGAACTCGTCTGGCGGGACGATGGGCGCATCTACGCCCCGTTTTCCTTGGCGGTCGTGGTCCTGTTTCTGGTGCCGGGCTGGTGGTGGGCGGCAATCGTTGCGCTTCTCCTGCTCGCCGGAACCTTGCTGCACATCCGCGTTGGCCGCTGGATCGAGTCCGCCTTGGAGACGGAATGCGGCACGTTGCAGGAAGCGCGTCAGATGCGCAGCCGGATGCTGCTGTTCGTGGCGGTTATGGTGGGGCTGCATGCGCTGCCAAATTTTGCGCTTCTGTTCGCGCCGGCGCCGGGGCCGGCCATGGCGCTGTTGCTCAGCATGATGACGCTGATGCTGTTGGCCAACATGCAGATCATGACGCGCTCGATGATTTTCATGACCGCCATCGTGCCGGCGCTGACGGCGGCGATTGCGGCGGCGCATCTCGCGACCGGCTGGGCGGGCGTCGTGCTCGGGTTCTTGCTCGCGGGCGGCCTCTTCCAAGCCGCGATGCTTGTTGGCCCAGCTTCCGACGCCTTCAATCAGGTGGTCGCGGCGCGTCTCGATGACGAGGACGCGCGCGACCTTCTCGAACAGCGCGTCGCCGAACGCACAATTGAATTGCGCGAAGCGGTCTCCGAGGCGGAGCGCGCCAACAAGGCCAAATCGCTTTTCCTCGCCAATATGAGTCACGAATTGCGCACGCCGTTGAATGCCGTGATCGGCTATTCGGAGCTGATCGAGGAAGATCTGGAAAGCGGCGACGTTTCGGAATGTCCGCACCACATTGCGCGCGTGCGCGGGGCGGGCAAGCACTTGCTCGGCCTGATCGCCGATATTCTCGACGTGGCCAAAGCCGATGCTGAGCGCATTGCCTTGGAACCGGAAGAGATCGACGCGCCGGCGCTGGCGCGCTCTGTTCTGGATACGATTGCGCCTGCCGCGGCAAAGAACAACACCGCGTGCGATGTGCTGATCGAGCCGGGTGTCGGAAGCTTTGTCGCCGACGCGCTGCGCGTGCGTCAGTGCCTTTTGAACCTCGCCTCCAACGCCGCCAAGTTCACGCAGGATGGGCGCATCATTCTGCGCGTCCATACGCAGACCTATGAGGGCGCCGAGGCGCTGGCGTTCGAATTCGCCGATACCGGCATCGGCATCAGCGAGGATGTACAGGCCAATCTGTTCGAGCCCTTCGTGCAGGCGGATGCTTCGGTCACGCGCGCCTATGGCGGCAGCGGGCTCGGCCTTTCCATCACGCGCCGGCTCGCGCGCATCATGGGCGGCGACGTCACGTTGCAAAGCAAGCTGGGCGAAGGCTCGCGCTTCACGCTGATCCTGCCCAAAATGGCGCCGGTAGCCGACGCCGCAAAGAGCGAGGCCGCCTAGTCTGGCGCTTGTCTTGGGAAGTGCAGACAGGACGGCGACCCGTACGCAACCCGTTACGGCTGCTTCCTTCCGGACCTGACCGGGTTGGCGGGGCGGCCGTCCGCCGCCTGCCTGCCCGCCGCATATCGCCCCCTTGGCAATCTTTCGCAAGGCCGGAACGCCCCCGGCCCTGCGGCGTTTAACCCTCGATCAATAAATGAAAGAGGCCGCGCCCACGGGCGTGGAACCGCAAATGTTGCGAACCCTGCTGCTTGCCCCCGTTTTGGCCCTGGTTTTGGGCGCTCCGAGCCTGGCCGCCGCCGAACAATTCCCGGAATCGGCGCTGCACGCCGAAATTCGTTCCCATGACGGAACCGTGATGGGCCGCGTCGAGGCCGTGGAGCGGGACGGCGATGGCCGCATCGTCGCCATTGAGGCGCCGGGCCTCGAGCCGGCCGACGCCCCGTCCGCCCCCCGGGATATGATCGCCGAGAATGATCGCGGCGGGTTCGTCCCGGTCATTGACCGCCGCAGCGAGGCTGCGGGCGCGAGCGCCGCTGTCAGCTTCCGCTAAAGCCCTCTTGCTTGACGCAACGTCCGGCGCTCCATACCTGAAAGCCATGGCGGTCCGCGAAATTCTCACTGCACCCGATCTGCGTCTGAAGCAGAAATCGAAGCCCGTTGAAGGCGGCGTCACCAATGAGCACCGCAAGCTCATGGATGACATGCTGGAGACGATGTACGCCGCGCCGGGCATCGGCCTGGCCGCGATCCAGATCGGCGAGCCGCTGCGTATCATCGTCATGGACCTCGCCAAGGAAGATGAGCCCAAGGCGCCGCGTTATTTCGTCAATCCGGAACTCGTGACGCTCTCGGAAGATACCGCGCCTTACGAAGAGGGCTGCCTCTCCGTGCCGGAAATCTACGAGGAAGTGCAGCGGCCCGCGCGCGTGCGCCTGCGCTATCTCGATTATAACGGCAAGCAGATCGAGGAAGATGCGGAGGGGCTTTACGCCGTCTGCATCCAGCATGAGATGGATCACCTCGAAGGCGTGCTCTTCATCGACCATCTCTCGCGCCTCAAGCGCGAGAACGCGCTGCGCAAGTTGAAGAAGGCGCGCAAGGCCGAGGCCGAAGCGCGCGTCTAAGCGCGGCGCTTATCGCGAAAGTTCGCGCGGAGCCCATAAACGCGAACATTTGGAGGGTATGGCCCCCAGAATTGCGCTGCGCGCATCCGGGGATGGGTGATGTCTGCTTTTCGCCGAACTCGGACACTCGCCTCAATCCCAAAAATTGAAAACGACGTCACCAACCGTCTCGGGCTTCCAATACTTCAAATCGCTCGCGTGCCGGTCGCTGAGGTTGGCGACGAACGCGCGATCCGCTGCGGTCAAATCTTTCCCTAAGCTAGCTGCGGGTATGAACGAAAACGGCGCTTGAATGGAATCTGCTGCCTCGGCGAAGCTTTGATCGTCAAAGAAATCTAACTTCTCTCCGACAGGCGGGACGGCGCGGCAGAGGGCCGCAAATGGCGAGCCTTCTTCAATTAGCAACGAAAACTGGCCCTCGGCCCCATCTAGCTCGACCCAATGGAAGCTCAGTGGGTAGGTCTGCCAATGAAAATTCTTGATCGCGCATCGTTGTTGTCTGGCGATTGAGTGAAGCGCACTCATTATTTCCTGCTTGAGGTCAATCTGCGGAACGCGAGTGGCGTAAATCCGCGCCAGCGCGTCAGAGACGCCCTCGTTGTTGGGACTGGGACTTCGCTTCTTAGCCATCGCCGCAGAGTTTATCAGGGGGCAATCGTTCTGTCCGCTCCGGGCCAATAGCAGACCTTAGCGCCATCGCTCCCTCTCCCCTTGTGGGAGAGGGCGATGCCGCGCGCAACCGATGTTCAAGCTCGGCTT
>JAUIJZ010000015.1 GCA_030430715.1 Alphaproteobacteria bacterium | reverse complement strand
CTATTTGGGGGTGGACCTGTTTTTCACCCTCTCCGGCTTCATCCTGGCGCACGTCTATCTGGCCGATCTGGAGGCCAAGCGCTTCGGCTATGGCGGCTTCCTGAAGAACCGGCTGGCGCGGGTCTATCCGATGCACCTGGCCGCCCTGGGAGCCATGATCGTGCTGTTCGCAGGGGCGTCCGCGTTGGGGGCCGGCGTTGGCTCTCCGGACGCCTTCAAACTCTCCGACCTGCCGGCCCATCTCTTCATGGTGCACGCCTGGGGCGCGACAGAGGCCGTGGGCTGGAATTTTCCGTCCTGGTCGATCAGCGCCGAATGGGCGGCCTATCTGCTGTTTCCGCTGGTCGCGATGTTTGTGCTGAAAGCGCGCGCTGGCGCGGCGATGGCGGCGGGCGCGCTGGCGCTCTGCCTCGTCTCGTTCGCGGCGCTCGACAATCTGCATCAAGTGCTGCCGTGGGTGGGCCAAGACTTCTCTCAAATGACGGCGCAGATCGGCGCGCTGCGCATCCTGCCTTCGTTCTTGTTTGGCGTGGCGCTTTATGCGTTCGGACGCGCGCATCCGGCGCCGAAGAGTTGGGCCTGGCCGCTTGTGCTGGTTTCGGCAGCTTGGATCGCGGCGGTGCTGACGCTCGGCATGTGGCCCGGCCTCGTCTGGTTCGGCTTTGCGGGCATGTTGTACGGCTTGGCGGAAACGTCGCGCCATCGCATCGACGCGCCGATGAGCGGACGCATCTTCGTTTTTCTCGGCGCGGCAAGCTACGCACTCTATATGATCCATCTGCCGATCGACATCGTCTGGTTCCATGCGCTTGAGCGCCTGGGCGTGACGGAAACGAGCGACCTCGCACTGCGCATCGGCGCGGTCGCCGGCGTGTTCGTCGTCTGCATCGCTGCTTCGGCTGTGGCTTACCTTTGGATCGAAGAACCGGCGCGGAAGTGGATCCGCAAGCTCGAACTGCCGCGCCGCCGTACGGCGCAAGCAGCGGAAGTTAGCTGAGCGCCTGAATTGCGGCCTGCATGCGCGCCATGATGGCGCGCTTGTCGGCGGGAAAATCGGCCTCGATCCACCACGCTTCGACAGCGCGCATCACTTGGCCGACTTTCGGGCCAGCTTCGACGCCCGCGGCCATGATCTCCTCGCCGGATAAGGGGAGCTTTGGCGGCGTCCAGAGTTGCGCGTGACCGAGCAGCGAGCGCCAGTGTTGGGCAGCGCCGCCCGCGCTGGCCCAAGCCAGCATGGCGCGATCGTGAAACGCCGCGTGACCGATCCGATAAACGGCGCGGCGCATATCCGTTTCGCTCATATGCTCTGAGATTTCGGCGCCATCGCCGAGCGCGGCGACGAGACGCTCCCGTTCTTCATTGGACAGCTTCAAACAGCGCGCCAATGCGCGTGCGCTGTCCGCATCCTTGAGCGCCGCCGCTGTGCGCGTCATGGCGTCGACCGGCAGACCAAGATCCGCCTCAAGCGCAATCAGCGCGTCGAGGCGCACGCTATCGGCCATTTCCGGCAAAGCGCGTGCGCGCACTTCGATCGCGTTCATGGCTTCCCAGGCCGCGCGCGGATCAGGCGCGCCGAGCAGCTTTTTGACTTCTTTCCAAACGCGCTCAACGGACAGCGTATCGAGACCGGCAACGAGTTCGGCGCACGCGGAAAGCCCATGCGGATCGAGCGGCCCCTTCGCGTACCAAGCATTGAAGCGGAAGAAGCGCAGAATGCGCAGATAATCCTCGCGCAGCCGCGTATGCGCGTCGCCGATAAAAATCACGCGCCCCGCATCCGCATCGTCGAGGCCGCCGCCGGTTGGATCGTGAATGTCGCCGTTCGCATCGGCGTAGAGTGCATTGAGGCGAAAGTCGCGCCGCTGTGCGTCCTCCTCCCATTTGTCGGTGAACGCGACCGTGGCGCGGCGGCCATCGGTGGACACATCGCGGCGCAGCGTCGTGACTTCGAACGGTTTGTGATTGACGATCACCGTAACCGTACCGTGCTCGATGCCGGTGGGCGCGGCGCCGAAGCCCGCCTCGCGCGCGACGCGCGTCACCTCATCGGGCATGAGCTGGGTGGCGATATCGATGTCGTCCACATCGCGCCCCATCAGCGCATTGCGCACGCAGCCGCCGACGAAACGCGAACCGCCCGCGCGCGCGGCTTCGAGCGCGGCCATCACGGCGCGCGTTTCCGGCGCGGCGAGCCAAGGCGCTTGGGCGATGGAAGCTTTCATGGCTTAGCTTGGTAAAGCGCGCAGAGCGTTGCGCAAGCGCTTCTAGAGCTAGAGATACAATCTCTCATAAAGCGCGTGCAGCATGCCGGCGGTGACGCCCCAGATGCGCTTGTCCTGATAATGCATCGCCCAATAATAGCGCTCGCGCCCATTCCACATCGCGCCATTCTTTTCGTGATTGGCCGGATCGAACAGGAAGGCCAGCGGCGCTTCGAATACGCTGGCCACTTCGCGGTCGCACAGCGTCAGCTCAAAGCCGGGCTCGACCAGGCCAACCACGGGCGTAATGCGAAAGCCGCTGCCGGTTTGATACAAATCCCACGCGCCGAGCGGCTCGATGAAGCCGCGCGTGAGGCCGATCTCCTCTTCGGTTTCGCGCAGCGCGGTTTGCAGCGGACCGCCATCTTCTTCCTGCACGCGCCCACCTGGAAATGAGATTTGCCCAGGATGCGCCGGCGTTTCCTCGGTGCGCTGCGTGAACAGCATGGTCCAGCCTTCGGGACGCTTGATGATCGGCGCCAGCACGGCAGCGGCGCGCACTTCAGACAGCGGCCAATCCCAATCGGGATTGAGATCGTGATCGCCGCGCACGCGGTCGCTTAAGCGGTCCAGCGGATCGAGCCGCGCGCGCAGGCGGGCTTCTATGTCTTTGCGATTGGGCACCCCCTTCAAGTATGCGCGGATAGAGGCTGGCGCAATCCATCATGTGCGGCGCGTGTGGAACAGCGCAGGCACGCGTACATGCGTGATCCTTGTTGATCTTGCGATCGGAAAAACACCTTGCCCCAAACGAGGGCCGGGACGCGGACATTACGCGCCAGAGAAAGGCGCCGTTGGTTCGGCGCGTTATGACGCGTAAAATCCGCGTCCCGTGCTGTTGCGGCGCCGGCGCCAAGCGGGGCGGTTTTTCACACCCGTGATGGCGCGCCGGCGGCGTGCGGGCCGCGCGCTTGTTCGCGGTCCCCGGTGACTCCCCGCGCTTTGGTTCGCGCGGGCTTGGCTTTGACGCGACCCGGAAGAGCTACGCGGCGCCATTCGCAGCTGCGCGCCCAATCCGGAACTCCTCTACGGCGAAGAATGGATTGCCTGACTCGAGTTTCACTTCGTCAAAGCTTCACGCTCAATCACCTCGCCTCGCGCTTGGCTCTCAGCTCTGATCCAATGGCCCTCATGCGGAGGCGATGGCGCGAGCATAAGCGCGGGCTGAAAGGGGGCGGATAGATTTTGTGCGGGGCGTTGAAAAATCAGGGCGGGAGGTCGGTGCAGTGTGGGATAAGTTGCGTTAGGGTCGGCTTTGGGCCGGAAGCAGACGTTCACGCTCATGGAGTTGCGATGCCATTCTTGGCGGAAAGGTCGAAACATCGAGTAGCGGATGTGGAGCGCGGTTGGGAAATGACCGCTCAGCATTCGATGGATGTTACCAACTTCCGTATCGTCCATGTTTCCAGCGCTCACGTTGTTTTCACAGCGAAGAGGATTCCCTGGAAAGACCCATTGGTAGAGCGCAACGATGGATATGCTACCGAGTGGCAGATCACTGCGGTAGGGCACAAGCCAGCGGACGAAATGCAGCTTACCGAGACTGAACAGCACGCGCTGATTGTTGAGGCGATGTCGGCCTACGGATTTGGATGGGGTGAAGGCGCGGGAGCCGCGCTGTTGCGCTTTCGCTAGCGTCCGCAATCGGCGAAAAGCAGAAACGCCCGTCCTCCCCCGATAGGGGGAGGTGGCGCGTGCGCGAGCACGCGACGGAGGGGTGAGCGCGATGGCTTGCAAGCATCGACGCCGCCCTCTCAGTCAGCGCTACGCGCTGACAGCTCTCCCAAATGGGAGAGCACGGGCCTCTGTTTCCGGCGAATTGCGTCCCCTCTCAGAAAAGCTCACCCCGCCGCGCCCAGCTCCCACCACACGCCGCCGCTCCACACGCCGAGTTTGCCGTCGCGCGCTTCGGCCCATTCCACGAGTTCGTAAAACGGCGCGCGCAGGATGCGCGCTTCCAGGCGCCCGCGCACATGTACATAAGGGCGCGGTTCGTCGTTGTTGTAAGCCACGCGCAGCGGATGTTCCGGCCCCGCGGTCACGACATCGCCCAGATTTGTGGTGAATGCCAAGGTCTGGTCGCGCCCATGTCCGTGACGGTCGGCGCGGATCGCCAGAAACGGCGCATCGGCGACACGGACCCTGATCTTCTCCACAGGCGTTACCAAATACGTTTCGCCGTCTTCGTCCTTGCGCAGGATGGAGGCGAACAGGCGGACCAGGCGCTCTCGGGTGATGCGCGTCCCCTCGTGCAGCCAGGTTCCGTCGGCAAGAATTTCGAGGCCGGCTTCGCCACAATGGGCTGGATTCCATTTCTCGACTGGGGGAAGGCGCTTTTCGGGCGAAGACCCGTCCCCCGCATGCGCCTTGAGCGCAGCGAGCAATTGCTCCAGGGACGATCCGTCGTTCATGATAGCGCCGAACCCGATAGCGGCGCCGAGCGCCATAAAACCGCCCCCATACAAGCGAGCTTCAAGCGTATGAGCAAATCCGACACTCCCGAGGCTCTGGTTGCCGATGCGGAAGCCGCCGGCGAGACGCTGGCGCGCGTGCGCGACGAGATCGGCAAGGCGGTATTCGGCCAAGAACGCGTCATCGAACTGACATTGGCGGCGATCCTGGGCGGAGGACACGTTCTGCTTGTGGGCGCGCCGGGCCTGGCCAAGACGCGGCTGGTGGAAGCGATGGCGCGCGTGCTGGGGCTCGACTGGGCGCGCGTGCAATTCACGCCCGATCTGATGCCGGCGGATATTCTCGGCTCCGAAGTTCTGGATCAGGACGAAGCCGGGCGGCGCCATTTCCGCTTCGTGCAGGGGCCGATCTTCACGCAGCTTTTGATGGCGGACGAAATCAACCGCGCCAGCCCGCGCACGCAATCGGCGTTGCTGCAGGCGATGCAGGAGCATCATGTGACGATCGGCGGGCAAGCGCATGACGTGCCGACGCCGTTCCATGTGTTGGCGACGCAAAACCCGATCGAGCATGAAGGCGCGTATCCGCTGCCGGAAGCGCAGCTCGATCGCTTCTTGTTGCAGGTGGACGTGCCCTACCCGGATGCGGAAATCGAACGGAAGATTTTGATCGAAACAACGGGCCTCGCCGATGTCGAACCGCAGGCCGTGCTCAATCCGGATGCGCTGATGCGCTTGCAGCGTCTGGTGCGATCGATGCCGGTGGGCGAGAAAGTGCTGGCGTCCATTCTTGAACTGGTGCGTTCGGCGCGGCCGGGCACGAGCCACGATCCGCGCGTGAACCAGCATGTCGCGTGGGGCCCCGGCCCGCGCGCCGGCCAAGCGCTGATGCTGGCCGTGCGTGCGCGTGCGCTGCTGCGCGGACGCTTGGCGCCGTCAGTGGATGATGTGGCGGCGTTGGCGCGGCCCGCGCTGGCGCACCGCATGCAGCTTTCCTTCGGCGCGCGCGCGGAAGGTTTGGACATCGATACGCTGGTCGACGAATTGGCGGAACGCGCGGCCTAATGCCGGAACGCGCGCGCCTCGACGCGCTGGCGCTCGCCGGCGATCTGCCGGGCGTGCTGCTCGACGCAAAACGCCTCGCGGCGAGCGCGCCGGGCGTGCACGGGCGCAGACGCTCGGGCCAAGGCGAAGCGTTCTGGCAATATCGCGATCACCGCGCCGAGGATGGCGCGCGTCTGGTGGATTGGCGCCGTTCGGCGCGCGGCGACCGCTTCTATGTGCGTGAGCGCGAACGCGAAGCCGCGCAAACGGGCTGGTTCTGGATCGATCCGGCGCCCGGCTTCAATTGGACCAGCGATCCGCAACGCACGACTAAATTGCGCCGTGCGCAAACGCTGGCGCTGGCGATGGCGATTTTGCTGGCGCGCGGCGGCGAACGCGTCGGCGCCTTAGGGCAACCGCCACGCGGCGGCGCGCGCGCAGCGGAGAGGTTGGCGCACGATCTCATGACGCCGCAGCGCGACGCCGAAGCGCCGACAAACAGCTGCATCATCTTCCTCAGCGATTTCTATGAATCGGTCGAAACGTGGCGCGTGCGTCTCGCCGCGGCGGCCGGCGCAGGCGCGACCGGCGCGCTGGTGATGATCGCGGATCCGGCGGAAGAAGACTTTCCGTTTGAGGGCCGCACGCTGTTCCTCGATCCGAGCGGTCGCAGCGAGGCGCTGCTGGGTAAAGCGGAGAATGCGCGCGCGCTTTATGCGGAGCGTCTGGAAGCGCATCGCCACGCCTTGCGCGAAATGAGCGCGCGGCTGGGCTTTCCAGCATTGTTGCATCGCACGGACCATCCCCCGGCGCCGGCGCTCGCCATGTTGCTGGCGCTGGTATCGGAACGCTTCGCATGACGTTCGGGCCGTTCATGTTCGCCGCACCGTGGGCGTTGGCCGCGCTCATCGCGCTGCCGGCGCTGTTCTGGATTTTGCGCGCGACGCCGCCCGCGCCGCAGCGGCAAACCTTTCCGCCGCTGCGCTTGCTGATGGGCCTGCGCACGGAAGAACAGAGCCGCGAACGCGCGCCGCTTTGGCTGGTGCTGTTGCGCGCGCTTGCCGCGACATTGCTGATCCTCGCTTTTGCGCGCCCGAGTTTGACGCCCAGCGCGGCGGAAGCGGTGACCGGCGCGGGGCGCACTCTGATCGTGATCGACGATGGCTGGACCTCGGCGCCGCTTTGGAGCGAAACACGCTCCGCCGCCTTGGCGGCTGTCAGCGAAGCCGAACAAGTGAACGCGCCGGTTTTTCTTTTGCTGACGGCGCCCGCCGCGCGCCCGCGCGATCCGGGCGAAGCGTTGACAGCAGCCGATGCGCGCGCACGCATCGCACGGCTGGAGCCGCGCCCGTGGCGGCCTGACCGCACCGCTGCGGCGGAACGCCTGTCGCAAACGCGCGCGGAGTTCGATCGCATCGTGTGGATCACGGACGGGCTTCAGGATGAAGGCGCCGCCGTGCTCGCCGAAGCGCTGCGCAGGCGCGCGCCGGTGACCGCACGCATTCCCCCGCGCACGGCGCGCGCGCTGATCTCCGCTTCCGTCACGCCGGATGGCGTGGTGGTGGAAGCGCGCCGCGCCAATAATGGATCGCGCCTGCTCGGCGTTGCCGCTGAAACCGCGGACGGACGTTCACTCGGCGCGGCCGAAACAGAATTTGCCGGCGATGCGCTGACAGCTACGGCGCGGATCGAACTGCCGCCGGAAATCGCCGCGCGCGCGGCGCGCGTGCGCATGATCGGCGAACAGAGCGCAGGCGCCGTGCGCCTACTCTCCGCCGGCGCCGGGCGCCCCTTTGTCGGCTTGATCGATCCCGGCGGCGCGGGCCAGCCGTTGCTCTCGGAATTGTTTTACGCTGAGCGCGCGCTGACGCCGTATGCCAGCTTGCATCGTGGCCGCATCAGCGAACTGATCGCCGCGCGCGCGCAAGCGCTGATCCTGCCCGATGCGGCGAGCATCAGCGCGACTGATCGCAACGAATTAGAGCGCTGGCTCGACAATGGCGGTTTGCTGGTGCGTTTCGCGGGCCCCCGCCTTGCCGATGAAGCCGATGAATTCGTGCCGGTGCGTTTACGCCCTGGGTCGCGCACGCTCGGCAGCGCGTTGGCATGGGAGACGCCGCTCGGCTTGTCGGCCTTTGCGAACGATTCCCCGTTTGCCGGCATTGCACCGCCGGACGACGTCAACGTGCGGCGGCAAATTCTCGCCGAACCAATCTCGCTCAACGAAGCGCAAGTCTGGGCGACGCTCTCGGATAATTCGCCACTGGTGACGGCGCGCGCGCGCGGCAGCGGCTTGGTCGTGCTGTTTCATGTGAGCGCCGGTCCGGAATGGTCCGACCTGCCGCTTTCAGGCCTGTTCGTGGAAATGCTGCGGCGGACGCTGGCGTTCTCCGCGCGCGCGGATGGCGCAGGTGAACGCGAAATCGCGGGCGGACCGTTTGCACCACAACGTCTGCTCGATGGGTTCGGATCGCTCGCGCCGCCGCCGCCCGACGCGCCGACCATCGCGGCGGAAGCGTTCGCGCTAGCGCAGCCTTCGCCTGCGTCGCCGCCGGGCTTGTACGAACGCGCGGGCGTGAGCGCGGCGCTCGACGCAGCGCGCCCAGATGAAACGCTGGCGCCAATCGATTTGCCAAATAGCATCGCGCGCGCGGGCTTGGGCGCACAGGTGCAGCGGCCGCTTTCGGGATGGTTGTTCGGCGCGGCGGCGCTGATGCTGGCGGCGGACTTGCTCATCGCCCTGATGCTGGCGGGACGGTTGCCGCGCTTTGCGCGCGGCGGCGCGGCGGCGCTGATTCTGCTGGCGTTTACGCCGCATGACGCCAACGCACAGCAGAGCGACGATCCAACGCTGGTCGTGCGCCTCGCTTATGTACGCACGGGCGATACGCGCCTCGACCGCCAATCGAACGCTGGGCTTGAATCGCTTCGCGCCACGCTCACCGCGCGCACCTCGGTCGAACCAGGCCCTAGCGTCGCCGTCGATCTCGCGCGCGACGATCTTTCGCCCTATCCCTTCCTCTATTGGCCGGCGACAGCGTCGCCGCGCACGCTTTCCGATCAAGCGCTGGCCAATATCGACCGCTATTTGGCGATTGGCGGACTTCTGCTTGTCGACACGCGCAGCGTCGGCGCCGGCGAAAACAGCCGGCCCGCCGCGACGATGCTGGCGGGCGTTGACGTGCCGCCGCTTGAAATCGTCACGGACGAACACGTGCTCGCGCGCTCCTTCTATTTGATGCGCAGTTTTCCAGGCCGCAATCAGGCCGCGCAATTGTGGGGCGAGACCCCCGCCGCCGCGTCCGCGCGCGATGAGGTCGCGGCTATATTCGTCGGCAATGGCGATTGGGCCTCGGCGTGGGCCGGCGAGGCCGGCATCGGCTCGCGGCAACGCGAATTAGCGCTGCGCTTCGGCGTCAATCTCGTGATGGTGGCGCTGACGGGCAATTACAAAGCCGATCAGGTGCATGTGCCCGCACTGCTCGATCGCATGGGCCAAGGCCGATGATCGCGGGCGCGCGCATCGGTTTTGATCCGGCGCTGCCGATGGCGGCGCTGATTGCGCTTGCCGTACTCGCGGCGCTCGCGCTTGCGTTTTACGCGTGGCGCGGCGGCGCGGCGCCGATTACGCGCGCAGCCGGCCTCGCGCTTCTGTTCGCGGGGCTGATGCAACCGCAATATGTGCGCGAAACGCGTGAACCGGCTGAAGATGTCGCGCTCGTCGTCATCGACCAGAGCGAGAGCCTTGCGCTCGCCGGCCGCAGCGAAGCCGCGCGCACTGCGGGCGAAGCCATAGCACAACAACTCGCCGAACAGCCCGGGCTCGATGTGCGTGTGCGCGAGGTGCGCAGCACTGGAGACGGGACGCTTATCACCACAAGTGTGGAGGACGCGCTTGCGGACGTTGCGCGCGACCGCATTGGCGGCGTGGTCATCGTCACGGACGGCCAAGCCGCCGATCCGCCGCAAGAGCCCAATCGACTTGCCGAACTGGGGCCAGCCCACATTTTAATCGTCGGCGATCCGGATCGCGGCGATCGCAGACTGGAATTGGAATCGGCGCCGACATTCGGCATCGTCGGCGAGCCGATGCGCGTCACCGGGCGCGTGATCGACACCAGCGGCAACGCGCAAGTGCGCGTGCGCGTTTCGATCGACGGCGTGCGCGCGACTGAAACGCTGGTGCGCGCCAATCAGCCCTTCGCGATCGATGTGACGCTGCGCAAGCGCGGCCGCAACATGGTGATCGTCGAAGCCGACGAGGGCCCGCAAGAGATCACGCTCGCCAACAATCGCGCTGCCTTCGCCGCCAATGGCGTGCGCGACCGGTTGCGCGTGTTGCTCGTCACCGGCGAGCCGCATCAAGGCGCGCGCGTGTGGCGCAATCTGTTGAAGAGCGATCCCGCCGTGGATCTGGTGCATTTCACGATTTTACGTCCGCCGGAAAAGCAGGACTTTACGCCGCTGCATGAATTGGCGCTGATCCCCTTCCCCACCGAGGAATTGTTCGAACGCAGGCTGAACGAATTCGATCTGATTATCTTCGACCGCTACAACCGGCGCGGCATTCTGCAGGCTTACTACTTTGCTTCGATAGCGCGGCGCATCGAACAAGGCGGCGCTTTGCTCATCACGGCGGGCCCAGGCGAAGCGGGCATGGACGGACTCTATCGCACCGCGCTCGCCGGTATTTTGCCGTCACAGCCAACGGGCAATGTGATCCGCCGCGCTTATCGGCCGGCGCCGACGCAAATCGGCAGCCGTCACCCGGTCGTGCGCGGTCTGCCGTCGCCAGAACGCTGGGGACGCTGGAGCATGCAAGTGGATGCGCGCGTCACCGATGGACAGAGCGTGCTCGCCGGCGCGGATGGACGGCCATTGCTTGTGCTGGATCGCGCAGGCGAAGGACGCGTGGCGCAGCTCTGGTCGGATCAAGCCTGGCTGTGGGCGCGCGGCTATGATGGCGGCGGCCCACACGGCGAATTATTGCGCCGCCTCGCGCATTGGCTGATGCAAGAACCGGAATTGGAAGACGAACGCCTGACGCTCGATTCAACGCCGGCCGGTCTTGAGTTTGAACGCGCCACTCTGGGCAATGCACCAGGCCCGGTGGAATTGATCGCACCGTCCGGCGCGCGCTCCACCGCGCCCTTCAGCGAAAACGCGCCCGGCGTTTATCGCGGCGATACGCCGGCGCCGGAACAAGGTTTGTGGGAAGCGCGCAGCGGAAACCTGCGTGCTTTCGCGGCGGTGGGTCCGCTTAATCCGCGCGAAGCAGCGGCGCTGAACGCTGATCCGGAAATTTTGCGTCCCTTCGCGCAAGCCACGGGCGGCGGTGTTGTGCTGACCGGCGAAGACGGACGCGATCTGCCGCAAGTGCGGCGCGTCGATCGCGGCGCGCGCGCGGAGGGCGGCGACTGGATCGGCATTGAACGCAACGGCGCTTATGTGGTGCGCGCCGCGCAAGCAACGCCGCTTGGGCCAGGCTGGGCATGGTCAATCGCGGGCATGGCTTTGCTTATGCTGGGCTGGCGGCGCGAGGCAGTGTAAGCTGCAAAAAAAATAGGGATGGAGATCGTGATGCGACATAGCCGCTTATTGATTTTGACCGCGGTGCTAAGCCTTTGGGCATCTTCAGCCGCCGCGCAATCAGGACCATTCGCGGCGCGCGCTCGTGAAGCATTATCCCAACCATTTGTGGGCGTTACGACCGATGGCGCGGTGCGGAGCGGGCTTTTCACGATCGAAAGCACCGGCGTATCGACCGCGCCCGTGATCGAAGCCGCGCGTGATTTCATTGGCGCGCTCGACGAGCAGCAACGTCCGCGCGCGCTGTTTCCTGTCGACGACACCGAATGGCGCAACTGGGCCAATGTGCACCGTTTCGAACGGCAAGGCGTTTCGCTGGCGGAAATGACAGAAGCCCAGCGCGAAGCCGCCTACACGCTGTTGCGCGCTTCGCTTAGCGCCAAGGGTTATGAAACCTCGCGCGACATCATGCGCCTCAATCATCACCTAGCGGAACTCGTCTCGAATTTCGATGAATATGGCGAGCATCTCTATTGGTTCACGCTCATGGGAGAACCCTCCGAGCACGAACCTTGGGGCTGGCAAATCGACGGCCATCACCTCGTGATCAATTATTTCGTGATGGGCGATCAAGTGGTGATGACGCCGACTTTCATGGGCTCGGAACCAATCACCGCTCAGTCCGGCCTCTATGAGGGCGCCGCCATTCTCGAACCGGAACAGGCGCAAGCGCTCGCCTTCATGCAAGCATTGCCGGGCGCGCTCCAAGAGCAGGCGCTGATCCCTACGGAAAAGCGGCGCGGCAACAATCAAGCGGAAATGTTCAGCGACAATGTCGCCATTCCCTATGAAGGGCTGCGCGCGGACAGCATGAACGACTCACAACGCGAGGCGCTGCTCGAAGTCATCGGGCTTTATGTCGGCAATATGCGTGATGGCCACGCCGCCGTGAAAATGGACGAGGTGCGCGAGCACCTGGACGAGACCTATTTCGGCTGGATCGGCGGATTCGAGACGGATTCTGTTTTCTACTATCGCATCCATAGCCCCGTGCTGTTGATCGAGTTCGACCATCAGGGCCCGGTTGCTTTGGAGGGCGACCGCACGATCCCCACACGCCGACATATCCATACCGTGGTCCGGACCCCCAATGGCAACGATTATGGGGCAGATCTGCTGCGTCAGCACTATGAGGCGCACGCCGATGACCCAGATCACGGCCACACGCACGCACATCCGCACGAATAGTGCTTCTCGCTTGCGGCGCCGGTCAGGCTCTGAAATCTTCTGCGCGCGTCATTGATGGGGGCTTTGCATGACGGTGCAGCGGGAATTTTGGACGTCGCGATTTACATTCATCATGGCGGCGGTCGGCTCATCCGTCGGGCTCGGCAATTTCTGGCGCTTCCCATACACGGCAGGCGAAAATGGCGGCGGCGCATTCGTGCTCATCTATGTCGGCTGCGCGCTGCTGATCGCCCTCCCCATCCTCATCGCCGAATACACAATTGGACGCCGCGGCGGCGGCTCAGCGACGGCATCCTTCCTTTCGCTGGCGCGCGAAAACGGCAAAAGCCCGCTCTGGATGGTGGGCGCATGGGTCGGCGGTCTCTCTGGCACGTTGATCGTGACGTTCTATTGCGTCATCGCCGCTTGGATCGTGCTCTACATATCCGCGACGTTCTCAGGCCTGTTCGACAGAATGAGGCCAGAAGATATCGGCGCGCATTTCGGCGCGACCATTTCCAACGCGCCGCAAGTGCTCATCGCGCACGCGCTGTTTGTGCTGGCGAATGTTGTTGTCGTTGCGCGCGGCGTCACCAAAGGCATCGAAATCGCCGTACAAATCTTGATGCCGATTTTCTTTCTTATGTTGCTCGGCATGGTCATCTACGCCGCTTTCATTGGCGACTTTGGCGCGGCGGCGGCGTTCCTTCTGCAACCTGACTTTAGCGAAGTCACAGCGGGCACATTCCTTTCGGCCGTAGGCCAAGCTTTTTTCTCGATCGGCGTTGGCGCCGGATTGATGCTGACCTACGGCGCTTATCTGTCCAAGGATCAGGACATTCCCGGATCGGCCACGGTCGTCGTCGGCACGGATACGCTCGTGGCGATCATCGCCGGTTTCGCCCTGTTTCCTTTGGTTTTTGGATTTGGCTTGGACCCAGCGGGCGGGCCGGGTCTGTTCTTTGTCACTCTGCCGATTGCATTTGCGGAAATGCCCTTCGGCGCATTTGTTGGCGGCGCCTTCTTCACGCTGGCGCTGTTTGCCGCCTTCACCTCCTCCATTTCGTTGCTCGAAATTGGCGTGGCGTGGCTTGCCGGCAAGCAAGGCTGGAGCCGGCTAAGCGCAACGCTGTTGATTGGCGGCATCGTCTGGCTGGTTGGCGTGGCGCATGTTTTCTATCCCGCGCTCATTGACCTGCTCGACGGCGCCACCGAAGGGATCGGCCTGCCCTTGGGCGGGCTGCTGATCGCATTGTTCGCCGGATGGGCGGTACGCAAAGCTCTGACCGACGAACTCGGCGAGAAAGCGCAATTGACGAAAAAATTATGGCCTATCGCGATCCAGTTCATCGCCCCGGCCGGGATTGCCCTGGTTCTGGTGTTCGGGCTTGTTCAGCATGCGCCAGGGCTGGCCGCTAACTTCGAGCTCTTGCTAGAGCAGATCGGCGGCGGCGGTTAGCGCGAGGGCGCGCGCACGTCGCCACGCACATGATCCAAACCGCCCGGTTTCAATTCGCACCACAACAGACGCGCGGGATTGACCGGGCCGGGCAATGTCAAAAGTCCAGACGGCACGACTGAAAAACCAGCGGGCCGGAAGAAGGTCTCGGCGCCGACAAGGATCACCGCCTCGCACGCACCAGAAGCGCGGCACGCGGCAACCGAAGCCTGCGTCACGGCCAGCCCCAGGCCGGCATGCTGCGCCGCCGGGTCAACGGCGAGCGGTCCGAGAAAATAAATTGGCGCGCCGGCTTCAGCGCGCCAGATACGGCAAACGCCGATGACGTCGCCCGCCTCGTCCAGCGCCAGGCGCGAAAGGCCGGGCTCAAGCAGCGCACCGCGTTCGCGCACGCGCTCGCTGGTCTTGGCAAAGCGGCCCGGACCAAAGGCGCGGTCAAGCACGCGCTCAATTGCGTCAGCGTGCTCCAGTGTTTCGGCGACAAATTTGTAGGCCACACAACGCCCCTTGCGAGGCGGGAGCGCATAGGGCGATGCGCCCCCCACGTCAATCTCACGCAAGTGAAAGGCGCAGGAGAACAACGCCCCGCCAGCGGCAAGAGAGTTGCGCGCCCCGCGCTACGTTCTATGGTCCCCCGCCTTGGCCGCGCTGCGCATCCCCTCGCTGGAAATATTCAACCATCGCCTCTTCGCCCAATTCATGGCGGTGCGTTGGTTCTCAAGTCTGGCTGTGCAGATGCAATCAACGGCGATGGGCTGGCAGGTCTATGATGCCGCACGCGCTCACGGACAATCGATCGCCGAAGCAGCGTTCGTATTGGGCCTGGTCGGGCTTGCGCAATTTCTGCCGCTCCTGGTGCTGTCGCTGTTCGGCGGCCAGGCGGCGGATCGTTACAATCGCCGGCTGATCATCCTTGCATGCATCGCCGTCAAGGCAACGATCGCGCTTGGCCTTACGCTGGTATCCGAACGTGGAGCGGATGTCGTCATTCCCGCGATTTTCATAGCCGCAATCGGCGCAGGCATGACAAACGCGTTTCTGCCTCCGGCGGCCTCAGCGCTCATGCCGATGCTGCTGCCGCGCAGCGAACTGCCCAAAGCCATCGCATGGAGTTCGCTATCGTTTCAAACATCCTTGATTGTCGGACCCGCCTTGGGCGGTTTGTTGTACGGACTTGGCGTCGCCGTCCCCTATTTCAGCGCATTTGCGCTGATGGCGGTCGCGCTTCTGGTCGCGTTTGCCCTGAAGCCGCCGCCCCAACCGCCCGTAGAGCAAGCGCGCACAATCGGCTTGATCGTCGAGGGCCTGCGCTATGTCTGGAGCAACAAGATCGTGCTCGGCGCGATCTCGCTCGATCTCGTCGTTGTGCTGCTCGCTGGGGCCGTGGCGCTCTTGCCCGTGTTCGCGCGCGACATCTTGCACGCAGGACCAAGCGAGCTTGGCGTTCTACGCGCTGCAATGGGGGTTGGAGCGGCGGCCGTTGCGCTTTTTCTTGCGGTGAAACCGCTGCGCCAGCGCGTGGGCCTATGGATGTTCGGCTCAACGATCCTGTTCGGCGTCGCAACCATCGTGTTCGGGCTCTCGCAATATCTCTGGCTGACGGCGCTGGCGCTGGCTTTCGCGGGCGGCGTCGACATGATTTCCGTGTTCGTGCGGCAATCTCTGATCCAACTCGCGACACCAGATCAGATGCGCGGGCGCGTCTCCGCCGTGAGCTTCGTTTTCATCTCCGCCTCCAACGAGCTCGGCGATTTTGAAGCCGGCCTCATGGCGCGGATATTCGGTCCGGTTTTGGCGGTTACGATTGGCGGCGTGGGCGCGATTATAGCCTCAGCGGCATGGATGCGCCTGTTCCCGCATTTGCGCAAAGCTGACGGGTTCGAACTCAGCGCGGAAGCACGCGCGCCGCCGGCGGATTCATTACCGAAAGCGTGACTTTCACCCGCAACGCAATGACCCTATGTTGCGGCCATGCGCACCGCCTTACTTGCCGCCGCGTGCCTGCTCACGTCCTGCACCGCTCCCGGCTTGGCAACGCCCGCCACATCGCTGGACGGCGAGTGGATCATGGCCTCACGCGCGTTAAGACCGCCGACCATCCGCTTTGAAGATGACGGCGCAACGGGCTTTGCCGGTTGCAATCGCTGGTTCGCGCAAACCACGCGTGAAGGCGATGCGCTCAACTTTTCCGCCGCAGGCGCAACGCGCATGGCGTGCCCAGATCCGGAAATGACGATCGAACGCAATTTCCTGCATGTGATCGAGCAGACGCGCGCCGCGCGCGTGAGCGGCGACACGCTTGTTCTGTTTGACGACAACGATCGCGAGATCGCGACCTTCCTGCGCGCGCCCTAAGGCGTCGCGTCAGTCGTTGGCAATTGGCGGCCGCGGCATGGATCGCGTCCGTTCGGCTGCGCGCAATTCACAACGGTCGTCGCCTCCGCTCCGGGCGTGAACACAACGAGCCAATGCTCGCGCGGATCGTCTTGGACGGTCGTGAGCTGCGGGCCGCACTGGATTGCGAACACGGTTGAGCCGACATAAGGCGCGTAAATGCTATCCGGCGCGATGTTCTCAGGGATCACGCCGCGCGCTTCGGCGCCGCGAATGCTGCTGCACGCCGGCTGCACTTCCGGATTGGCTTGCTGGTAAGCGACCAATTGCTGATAGGCAAAGACGGGCTGCTCCTCCGCGCCCCGCGATTGCAATTGCGCGAGTGCGGTTGGCGGCGCCTCGGGCGCTTCTGCTTCCGGCGCTTCGGCGGGTTGCCCGCAAGCAGCGAGCGCCAAAATACTGGCGGCAAGGATGAATTTTTTCATTTGGCTCCTCCCAGGGCCGCTAAACCACGCCGAATGCCCTCTCCCGTCAAGGGCAAGCTGGGCGGCGGTAACGCCCGTGTGCCTTGAGCCGTCTCTGCGGGCCTCTCACATGAGACGCGAAGAGGTCCTACGATGATTGAAAAACGCTCCTTTGACAGCCTTGGCCGCCACGACGCCGACTGGCTCGCCGCGCGCTATCATTTCTCCTTCTCGGGCTATCACGACCCCGCGCGCGTGCATTGGGGCGCGCTCCGGGTGTGGAATGACGACACCATCCAGCCCAAGACCGGCTTTCCGCCCCATCCGCACAACGACATGGAAATCATCACCTATGTCCGCACCGGCGCGATCACGCACCAGGACAGCATGGGCAATAAAGGCCGCACCGAAGCGGGCGACGTGCAGGTGATGAGCGCCGGCGCGGGCGTGACGCATGCCGAATACAATCTCGAGGATGAGGCCACGACACTTTACCAGATCTGGATCATCCCCAAGGAACGCGGCGGCAAGCCGTATTGGGGCGCGGCTAAGTTTCCAAAAGACGACAGGGCCGGCGCCCTGGTGACGCTCGCATCCGGCTTTGCCGGCGATCAAGACGCCGGCGCGCTGCCGATCCGGCAGGACGCACGCGTCATGGCCGCAACTCTGCAAAACGGCCAAAGCGTGGACTATGAATTAGACGCGGGGCGGCACGGCTATCTCGCGCTTGCGAAAGGCCGCGCGACAATCAACGGAATCGAACTGGGCCCGCGAGACGGCGCGGCGATCCGTGACGAAAAGCTCGTGCGCATCCAAGCAAGCGAAGATACGGAGGTCGTATTCGTCGACTCTCCCTAAGATGAGTAAAGCCGCCTCAGCAGTATAAAAGCTTCCATGAAGCAGAAGCGCCGATGCCCATTATATCGGCACAGCAATTTACTGTTGGGCAACAAGTTCCCTCTCGCCCGGCCGGGAAAATTTACCACCTGTTTGCCGTTCCAGTGTCTGGTGGGAGGGAACTATAGCGAGCACCACCTGAAATGACTTCGCTCAGCGACCTGCACGTACTGATCGTCGACGATAACGATCAGATGCGTTTTTTGCTGCGCTGCCTGCTGCGTGCGGGCGGCGTCATGAGCATTAGCGAAGCCAAAACGGTTGAGCAGGCATTCGATATATTGCGCTGCAGTCCAGTCAGTTTGGTGCTGGCCGATTGGAAAATGAACCCCACCGACGGGCTCGCCTTCGTGCGCATGGTGCGCCGGGATTCCAATAGCCCCAACCCCTACATTCCCGTGCTTATGCTAACTGCGCATACGGAAGCGTCGCGCGTCGCCGCCGCCCGCGATGCTGGCGTCACAGGCTTCGTCAAGAAGCCCATCAGCACGCGCGTGCTGTTCGAACGGATGACCAGCGCACTCACGGACAACCGGGTTTTCGTGCGCACCGACGATTATTTCGGCCCCGACCGGCGCCATTCCGCCACCGCGTACTACCGCGGACCGTTTCGCCGCTGCACCGACCCCGGCGGTGATGAAGCCCTCATCGACATCGATATTGATGACGGCTCGGACATCCGCCGCAGCGCTTAAGTGCGGTGCGGCATTGCAGAACAACAAATGAGCAGGCAAGCCGGTTCGCAGAGCGGTGGGAGATCGAATGCTTAAAGCACTTGCGGCGTTATTGATGGCGCTACCGCTGGCGGGATGCCTCGCGGGCGCTGTTGTGGGCGCAACTGTCGGCGCCGCCGGCGCCGTAGCGGGCGCGGCGGTCAACACAACCGGCGCAGTGGTGGGCGCGGCCATTCCCGGCGACGATGACGACGACTAAGGCCGCCTAAGCGCGCCGCCAGGCCTCGAAACCTCGCGCGCGCAAATCGCACGCCGGGCAGGCGCCACAACCATAACCCCATGCATGACGCTGTGTGCGGTCACCCTCATAGCAGGTGTGGCTGTGCTCAATGATCAGATCGGTGAGCGCATCGCCGCCAAGCTCATGCGCGAGCGCCCAGGTGTGCGCCTTGGTGAGATGCATGAGCGGCGTTTCAATGCCAATCGCCGTAGCAAGACCAAGTGATAGCGCCTGTTGCATCGCATCGATGGTTTCACGGCGGCAATCGGGATAGCCGGAATAATCAGTCTCGCACATGCCGCCGACCAACACGCCAATGTCACGCCGATACGCGATCGCGGCGGCCACACTGAGAAAGACCAAATTGCGCCCCGGCACGAATGTGGTGGGCAAACCGCTTTCGGCCAATGCGATGGCGCGATCCGCTGTCAGCGCGCTCTCAGCCACCGCGCCATAGCCGGCAAGATCGACAACATGGTCCTCGCCAAGATTTGCCGCGCCGCGATCAAGGAATGCACGGCGGAGCACCTGCCTTTGCGTCATCTCCACGGCGTGGCGCTGGCCGTAGAAAAAGCCGACCGTCTCAACGCGCTGATAGCGCGCCAGCGCCCAGGCAAGGCAGGTGGCCGAATCCTGGCCGGCGGAAAACAAGACAAGGGCGGCGTCGCTCATGGTCTTGGTTATACTCGCACACAAAGGAGCGCGCGATGAATGTGAGCCTCTATTCGACTTGGCCGGACCTGGAGAGCGCCGAAGCGGCGGGCGAAGCGCTCGTCGCAGGCAGACTGGCCGCGTGCGTGAACATCGTTCCCGGAGCGCGCGCCATCTATCGCTGGGAGGATGCGATCCAGCGCGATGACGAGGTGATCATGTTCGCCAAAACCACAGCCGCCAAGGCCATTGCAGCGCGTGACGCCCTGCTCGCCGCACACCCCTACGACACGCCCTGCGTGCTCGAAATGAGCATAGGCGCAGCCGGATCGAACCCGGCCTTCACCGCTTGGATCGCACGCGAGACAGAAGGATGAGCGCCAGCCCGCCTCTCGACGCCCTGATCGTCGACGACCACGCGCCTATGCGCGTGATGATGCGAAGGATATTGGAAAAATCCGGCGTAGTGGCCAGCATACGCGAAGCTAGACAGGCAGCCGAGGCGATCACTCTGCTCGATGAGTCCGGCGCAGGCCTGGTCCTCTGCGACCAAAGCATGCCGGGCATGAGCGGGGTCGAGCTTATTGGCGCATTGCGCGCCGACCCACGTCATGCGCGCACGTGCATCCTGCTGATTTCAGGTCATGCGGATACAGCCTTGGCTGAGCGCGCGCGCCGCCGGAGCGAATGGCGTTCTGGTGAAACCGATCAGCGCGCGCGCATTGCTTGAAGCCATCCAGCGCGGCCTTAACGCGTCTTAGCTCGCGCGTCCGCGCAACAATTCCAGCATGAAAGAAAAGTCTTTGGCGCCAAAACCGCGCTGCACCAATTCGGCGTAAAGCGCCTCGGCGGCGCCGCCAAGCGGCGTGCCGGCGCCGACGGTTTCAGCGGCGTCCTGCGCCAATTTCAGATCCTTCAACATCATCGCGGCGGCAAAACCGCCCTCATAGTCGCGATTAGAGGGCGCTGCAGGCACCGGCCCTGGCGACGGGCAATAGGACGTCAACGACCAGCACTGGCCCGACGCTTGCGACGCGATGTCGAAAAATTTCTGCGCATCGAGATCGAGCCGTTCTGCGAGCGCGAACGCTTCGCACACGCCAATCATGGAAATGCCAAGCAACATATTGTTGCAGATTTTCGCCGCCTGCCCCGCACCGGACGCGCCAGCATGGATGACGGCCTTCGCCATCGGCTTCAGAAGCTCTTCGACCTCGGCGAAATCCTGCTCGCGGCAACCGACCATGAAGGTAAGCGAACCGCCTTCGGCTGCCGCCGTGCCGCCGGAAACGGGCGCATCCGCGGCGCGAAAGCCTTGCATTGACGCATCACGCGCCACGGTGCGCGCGCTATCCACGTCGATGGTGGAGCAATCAATCAAAAGCGCATCCTTGGGCGCATGCGCTATGATCGTCTCGTAAACTTCGCGCACATGCTTTCCGGCCGGCAGCATCGTGACGATCGCGTTCGCATCCTTGACCGCATCGGCCACACTGGATGCGCTCTTCATACCAGCTTCTTCAGCGCGCTTGAGCGCTTCAGCGGAAAGGTCGAAAGCAATGACCTCGCGCCCGGCCTTCGCCTGATTGGCGGCCATGCCCGATCCCATATTGCCGAGACCGATGAATGCGATGCGGGTCATGCTATGTCTCCGATATCAAAGCGGCGTCCATTCTTGGTTCGCCGGCAATGGCGCAAACAGCTCGTCCAGCACAGTATCCTCGACAGTTTCCAATGTGGGCGGGTTCCACACCGGCTTATTGTCCTTATCGATGATCACCGCACGGACGCCTTCTTGAAAATCGTGACGCGATACCACGCGCGCGCCAAGCCGGTATTCCATCCGCATTTCGTCGGCGAAGCTTTGCAGCTTCGCGCCCTCGCGCAACTGACGGAAGCTCACCTTCAACGCCTGAGGCGACTTCGTTTTTAACGTCGCCAGCTGCGCGCCTGCCCAATCCGAGCCGTCGGCCTCCAAGGCGGCGAAGATGGCTTCCACGCTATCCAGTGCAAAGATGCGGTCGATCCGCGCAACATTTTCCGGCGTCAGATCTTTTGGCGCACCAGGCGACGATGCAAATTTAGCAAGCGATGCTTCAAGCTCGCCCTCGTGAAGCGCTTGCTTCAGATCTTCCAGCCGCGACGCATCGACAAAATGCGTGCTGATGCCCGCGATGGCGCAATCGGCAGCCTTCAGCCGCGCGCCAGTCAGCGCCAGCCACATGCCGATCTCGCCGGGCTTGCGCGGCAAATACCAACCGCCGCCCACATCGGGAAACAAACCAATCCCCGTTTCCGGCATCGCGTACGTCGTGTTCGCGGTCGCGATGCGATAACGCGCCGGCATGGATAAGCCGACGCCTCCGCCCATCGTGACGCCATCCATGAAAGCGACGATCGGCTTGGGATATTCAAACAACAAATGATTGAGGCGATACTCGGTTAAAAAGAAATCGCGCGCGGCGCTGCTGTCGCCAGCGCCGGAATCGGCAATGAGGCGAATATCGCCGCCCGCGCAAAACCCACGCGTCCCTTCTGCGTGATCGAGTATGACCGCGCGCACGGCGGCATCCTCGCGCCAAGCCAGCAACGCTTCGATCATCGACGCGCACATATCGCGGTTCAGCGCGTGCAGAGCCTTGGGCCGGTTCAACGTGATGCGCGCAAGACCGCCCGAAATAGAAGTGAGGACATCGCTCATGGCCGTGGCTTAAGGCGCGTGGACGCGCCCGGCAATCCCGGTTAGACCCAGGTGGAAGCGCAAATGCGCTGGAAACATGCCCATTCAGCCGGGAGGGACAAAATGCGGGTCAACAGACGGCTTTTCTGCGGAAGCGTTCTTGCGCTTGGAGCGTGCGCGACCATGAGCAACAAGCCTCTCGCCGGCCAAAAGATCGGCATCCAGCTCTATGCGCTTGGCCCCAACGCCTATGACGATCTCGACGCCACCTTCGGCGCACTGGCTGAAATCGGCTATCAAGAAGTCGAAATTTCCGAGGGTACCAAGCCCGCAGCGGAAGTACGCGCCGCATTGGCGCGCGCCGGCCTGACATGCGCCGCGCTGCATTCCAATTCACCCCCGACCACCGATGTCGCCGAAGCCGCGGCGCGCACGCTCGAATATGCGAACGGCGTGGGCGCGAGCTATGCTGGCCCCTCCCTCTTCCCGTTCGTGCGTCCAATGGGCGGGGGAACGGATTTCCGCGAAATGATCGCCAATGTCGTGCGCACCTCGACGCGCGACGATTGGAGCCGCGTCTGCGAAATTCTAAATGCGACGGCCTCCGCCTATCATGCAGGCGGTCTGAAATATCTTTATCACAACCACAATGTTGAGTTCGCGCCGTTCGAAGGCGGCACGATCATGGATTTCATGCTCGCCAATACCGACCCTGCGCTGGTCAAACTTGAACTCGATGTGGGCTGGGTCAAAGCGGCGGGTCTCGATCCGGCGGCCTTCATCCGCCAACACGGCGCGCGCGTGCGGCTACTGCATGTGAAAGATCTCAAAGCTTCAACCGAAGCCAATTTCGCGTTGCGTATGGACCCGACCGAGGTCGGCAGCGGCATCCAGGATTGGCCCGCCATCCTGCAAGCCGGACGCGATGCAGGCGTTGAGCACTTCTTCGTGGAGCAAGAACCGCCGTTCGAGCGCCCCGAAATCGAAGCGGCGCGGATCAGCTATAATTTCCTCCGCACACTGCAATAATCACAAAAAAGGCGCGCCCATGAGGCGCGCCTTTCGCAATCAATCGACCGATGCCTCACTGCATCGTCGGAATGACGAAGCTGGAATCCTCTTGCGCGCCTTCCGGCCAGCGGGCGGTGACGGTTTTGACCTTGGTGTAAAACTTCACGCCTTCCATGCCGTGCTGGTTGGTGTCTCCGAAGGCGCTGCGCTTCCAGCCGCCGAAGGTGTGATACGCCACCGGCACCGGGATCGGCACGTTGATGCCGACCATGCCGACATTGACCTTCGCCGCGAACTCGCGCGCGGCGCGGCCGTTGCGCGTGAAGATGGCGACGCCATTGCCGTATTGGTGCTGACTCGGGAGCGCGATGGCTTCCTCCAGCGTCTCGGCGCGCATGATCTGAAGAACCGGGCCGAAGATTTCTTCGACATAGGTCTTCATGCCCGGCTTCACATTGTCGAACAGCGTCGGGCCGATGAAGTAGCCGTTCTCATAGCCTTGCAGCTTGAAGCCGCGGCCATCGCGAACCAGCTCGGCGCCTTCGTCCTTACCGATGCGGATATAGTCCTCGACCTTCGCCTTGTGCACGGCGGAAATCACCGGGCCATATTGGGCTTCGGGATCGGTGGAGATGCCGACCTTCAGCTTCTCGATCTCAACGAGGAGACGCTCACGCATCTCGTCGGCGGCCTTCTTGCCGACCGCGACCATGACAGGCAACGCCATGCAGCGTTCGCCGGCCGAGCCGTAAGCGGCCCCGATAATGTCCTTGGTCGCCTGATCGAAATCGGCGTCAGGCATAACGATGCCGTGGTTCTTCGCGCCGCCCATGGCCTGCACGCGCTTACCATTGGCAGTGCCGCCAGCGTAAATGTACTGCGCGATATCGGATGAGCCGACAAAGCTGATCGCTTTGATGTCGGGGTGAGCGATGATGGCGTCGACCGCTTCTTTGTCGCCATGTACGACATTGAGCACCCCAGGCGGGCCGCCGGCTTCGATGAAAAGTTCGGCCAGGCGCACCGGAACGCTCGGATCCTTTTCGCTCGGCTTCAGCACGAAGGTGTTGCCGCACGCGATCGCGACACCGCACATCCACAACGGGATCATCGCCGGGAAGTTGAACGGCGTGATGCCTGCGCAAACGCCCAGCGGCTGACGCATCGAATAGACGTCGATGCCGGGGCCGGCGCCTTCGGTGTATTCGCCTTTTTGGGCATGCGGGATGCCGCAGGCGAATTCGATCACTTCCAGGCCGCGCTGAATATCGCCCTTGGAATCGGCGATGACCTTGCCGTGCTCGGACGAGAGCAAGTGGGCCAGCTCGTCCATATTTTGTTCGATCAGCGCCTTGAAGTTGAACATCACGCGGGCGCGGCGCTGCGGATTGGTCGCCGCCCAGCCGGGGAACGCCGCCAAGGCGGATTGAACCGCTTTATCGATGTCTTTGGCCGCGGCGAAGGCGACTTCGGCCTGCTGCGCGCCAGTATTGGGGTTGAAAACAACGCCAGCGCGCCCGCTGGAAACGGACGCGCTGGCGCCATTGATGAAATTTTGGATCGCCCGCATCGGCGAAGGCTCCCGGATTAGTGGATTTGGCCGTCCTTATGGAGCCAAAACCACCCTCCGTAAATGCCTCCGCCGGAAGCTGGCGTGCGACCCGTTATCCCCTACGCGCCACGCCCATGATCAGACTGACCACGAACAGGACGAGGAAAAGGAAGAACAGGATTTGCGCGATGCCGGCCGAAGCCGAGGCAATGCCGCCGAACCCAAAAATCGCCGCGATAACGGCAACAACGAAAAAGATAAGCGCCCAAGAGAGCATGATGTCCTCCAAAACTTTACTCTGTTTTGGAAACGCATGCTCACGGCGCCGGTTCCAGCTTAGGTTGGAAAGGTCCAGCCGCCTTTGCCGCCGGCCAGCGCTGCTTCATGCTGTTGCGCGGCGAATTGCCAGTTCGCGAGCTTGTCGAAGAACGCTTTGAGAAACGCGGCGCGGTCGTTCTTGTAATCGATATAATAAGCGTGCTCCCACACATCACAGGTCAGCAGCGGCGTAACGCCAGCCTCAACGATCGGCGTAGCTGCATCGTGGGTATCGACAATCTTCACCGCCCCATCTGCGCCGGCGACGAGCCAGACCCAACCGGACGCGAAATGCTTTTCGCCGCGCGAGAGAAACTCGTCACGGAAACTGGAAAATGAGCCAAACGCCTTATCGATTGCGGCGCCCAGCTTCCCGGTCGGCTGCGGCTGCGCTTCCGCGGAAAGGCTCTGCCAGAAGAAGCCATGATTCCACGTTTGCGCGGCATTGTTGAACAATCCGCCGTCCTTCTCACGCACCGCGAGCTGGACCACATCCTCCAGCGCGGCCGGAGCGTCTTTCCGAGACTCCAGAGCCGTGTTCAACTTTTTTATGTACCCCGCATGGTGCTTGCCATGGTGCGTCGCAAGCGTGTCCGAAGACATATGCGGCGCGAGCGCGCCTTGATCAAAAGGAAGGGGCGGCAACTTAAACATATCTGACATCCTTTAGCTTTGAAGCTCGGGCCAGATGTTATGCGCCGCACGTTTCGATTCAACCACGCGCTTTCTAAAGCACCGATTTGCCGCGCAGCGCGCGCCCGACAAAGCTCAGCACAAGCAGCGCCAGGAATAGGAAAAAGAGAATTTTGGCGATGCCCGCAGCCAGACCGGCAAGAGCAACGAAGCCCAAAACGCCAGCAACGATAGCCAAAACGACAAAAGTCAGCGCCCAACCGAGCATTTTACATCCTCCAGAATGCGAACAGAACGCCCCCCTGCCCCGAACGTTCCGGCATTTGGGGAACATCCGCCCGAGCTGGCGGGTTGATGGCGCAACGGGGCGGGAAAAATTTTTTATGGAGGCAAAGATGGCTCAGCTTGATACTCACCGGACGCGCCGCAATGGACACGACCTTCGCGCGCTTCGCTCTCGTGCGGACGATGTGATGTCTGACTTCGCCGATTTACGTCGAGACGTTTCGCGCCTGACTGACGCAGCGTCAAAAGCGGCGCGATCGGAGATGTCCACTGCCGGCGATCGTTTGAGCCGTGCGCGCACGCAATTGACAACCCGCGCCCGCAACGGCGCCGCTTATGTTGGCGACCAAGTGCGCGAACACCCTGCCGCGACCGTTGGCATCACGCTCGGCGCCGGCATGCTCATCGGCATGCTGCTCTCGCGCGGCCGTAATCGCTAAGCAGCTACGGCCGCCTGCGGGGGCACACGCACCCACAGATCAAGCGGCCTCGCTGGCGAACGTCCTACCGCGCCCCCCAATTGACGCGCAAAGGCCTCCACAAGGCGCGCGTTGATGGGGGGCGCTTGTCGTATGTGACCGGCGCCAGCCGCCTCAACGGCAAACCGAACCTCGCCGTTTTCGTCCTGCCGCAAATGCAGCGTTAGCGTCGTCTGCTCGGCTTCGCGCAACGCATCCAGCGCAGCGGAAACGCCCTCACCAATCAGGAATGTCAGCGGAACGGCGCGATCCGCCTGGACGCGCGCGGGCTCGAAATCGAAGGTCACCCGCGCTGCCTGCAAGCTGCGCGAATTGAGCATTTGGCGCGTCATTTCGGCGGTCAGCTCATCAAGACGCAAATCCCGCACCTCGCCAGAAGAATAGACCCGCTGATGCACCAGGGCGAGCAACTGGACCCGGTCATGCGCGCGCGCCAGCCCCCAGGCTTCACTATCGTCGCGTGCGCCGCGCGCTTGAATGTTCAGCAGGCTGGCGACCATCTGCAGATTGTTCTTCACGCGGTGGTGCACTTCGCGCAGCAGCGCGCGCTCCTCCGCCAGAGCCTCTACCAACCGCAATTCACGTCCGCGCAGCGTCTTCGCCATCGCCGCCATAGTCCGGCGCAGCGCGCGCACCTCCACCGGCGCATTGGCCAGCGCCGGCGAGTCGATCACCTCTTCGCCGCGCGCGAAGGAACGCGCCGCGCCCTCGAGTTCGGAAAGCGGCCGGGTGACGAAAACCTCGATCGCAAGCCAGCCTGCGCCGATCGCAAACATCCAGATCAATAATGGCGCCGCAATCGAAATGGCGAGGCCGCCCCAGCTTTGCCAAGTCGGCGGCTCGGCCGCCCATGACATCACAACATAGATGTCCGGCGCGTGAAGCGGCGCAATGACAGCGGACGCGCCCTTAAGACTGACGAACGTTGCGCTATCCGTGAAGTGGCGCTGCATCTGCTCGGTAGATGGCAAGGGCGGCGGCTCATCCCCACCTTCGTCATCAACGGAATCGGCGATCACGCGACCGTCGAAATCGACAATAGCCGTACGCACGCCCGGACCGCTCTCCTGAGCCAACAGCCCGTGCAAGTAATCAACCTCTATGGATGCGCCAATGAAGCCGAGGCGCTGCCCCCGCGTATCGCGAATGGGCTCCATCGCGGCCAATACCCGGCGTTGCGTGAGCGCTCCGCGCTCAATGAGCCCCAGCGTAAAAGCGTTGCGCTCACGCGCGCGCCGGCGCACCGCCGTATCCGGCGCCGAGAAACCAGGCGCAACCGCAGGCACGCTGCACAGCACAGAGTTTGAAGGCGTCGTCACAGCCAGCGCTGTCAGATACGAATAGCGCTCAACGACGCTGCCCAGCCATTCACGGCAATCGCCGCGCTCAATCTGCTGAAGCGCCGGCGTGGCACTCAGCACACGCAGCATCTCACGCATTTCATCAACAACGGCGCGTTCATCGGCAATGCTCTGTATCGCCTGCCGGCTCAAAGCTTCGCGATAAACGGCTCGTTGCGTCTCAACGGCGTTGAGGCCGACCTGCATGGCGATGGCGCCTGCCGGCAACATGGCGATGGCGAGCAATAACGCCATGCGCCCGCGCATTGACTTTAAAGACAATGCGCGGGGCCAAAAGCTCCACCCTCGATCCTCGCTCGCTCTCACACGCTTGCTGAATCCTGCATGAGCAATGCTTCAGCCGGAATAGGCGCTTCGCCTTCATCCAACCCGAGCAAGCCGGTGAGTTTCTTGCGCGCACGATTGACGCGGCTCTTGATGGTGCCGACCGCGCAGCCGCAAATCTCCGCCGCCTCTTCGTAGGAGCAGCCGGATGCGCCCACGAGCGTCAGCACTTCACGATGATCGGGAGCAAGGCGTGCAAACGCGACCTTGAAGTCCTCAAGATCCACCGATCCGTCCTGCTCCGGCCGCGATGCAAGGCGCGCAGCAAAACGGCCCTCTACATCCTCGACTTCACGCTTGGCCTTGCGAAGCTGCGAATAATAATGATTGCGCAAAATCGTGAAGAGCCATGCGCGCAGATTGGTGCCCTGTTCGAACCGGTCGACATTGGCAAGCGCTTTGACAAGCGTATCTTGTACAAGGTCGTCGGCTTGAGCCGGGTTTCGCGCGAGCGAACGCGCGAATGCGCGCAAACTCGGTAAGAGCTCGATCAGCTCAGCCTTAAAGGCAGCAGGCGCCTTCATGACTTGTCGCCTTCATCGATGCGGTTCAGCAATTCGAGCAAATGCTTAGGCACAGGCTCGCTCGCAACTTCGCCATAGGCGAGCCGCAGATTGCGCGTAATGAGCGCCTTTTGAGCCACCGTAGGCTTGCGTCCTGCCTCAGCGGCCCCCTCCCCGGAGGGCGGCTTTTTGGTCACCAAGTGCTCCATGTCATCCTTCCGCCGCTTAACACATTTCGTCCCCAAGTGCCCGGACTGTGTTCCGCCCGCTTGTGGAGAGCCCAACGCCCAATGACGGGGGGTGTTCCGAAAGCCAGGAACTTTTTTCAGACAATGGAGTTTGCCCAAGTCGTCCGGGATGGGAGAATGTCATGCAGGTCGAGCCAGGCGCTCAGGAAAAATCCAATCAAAACAAGGGGTATTATATGTCTTTGGCGAGGGAAATTGCCCCCCATCTTCCGCTTCTGCGCCGCTATGCGCGCGCGCTGACGGGCGCGCAGGAAAGCGGCGACGCCTTCGTGGCGGCGACATTGGAAGCCATCGTCGCCGAACCAGACGAATTTCCGCGCAAGGCTGAGCCTCGCGCTGGGCTCTACCAAGTCTTTCACCGCATCTGGTCGAGCGCTTTGGTCGAAGTCGATGCTGAAGAAGGCGACAGCGGCGCGCGCAAGGCGCAGGAACGGCTGCGGCAGCTTTCGCCACTCAGCCGGCAAGCTTTGTTGCTGACGACGCTTGAAAGCTTCACCGAACAAGAAACCAGCGAAATCCTTGGCCGCCCCTTGAACGAGGTCAGCGCGCTCATCGAGGAAGCGCTGGAAGATCTCAATGCGCAAACACGCGCCCGTATCCTCATCATCGAAGATGAAGCCGTGATCGCCATGGACCTGAACGATCTGGTCACCGATGCCGGCCACGATGTCTGCGCCATGGAAACAACCGCCTCCGGTGCGGTCAGCGCGGCCAAACGCGAGCGGCCCGATCTGGTGCTGGCGGATATCCAATTGGCGGACGGATCGTCAGGCATCGATGCGGTGCGGGATATCCTCGCCAGCTTCGAAGTGCCGGTGATCTTCATTACCGCATTCCCGGATCGCCTGCTCACGGGCGAACGGCCCGAGCCGACCTTCCTCATCACCAAGCCGTATTCTCCGGACATGGTGCGGGCGGCGGTCAGCCAGGCGCTGTTCTTCGAGAGCACAGGCTCACTCAACTAGGCGCGCTGCGCATCTTTGCTTGCGGTGAGACGATCCGCGGGTGAAGCTGAGCGCATGATAGGACTCACGCGCTGGGCCTTGCGCCTGATCGTCACTGTTGCGCTGTTGACGCCGGGATTTGCCCTGGCGCAACAGCGGGACATGTTTGCGGGCCAGTTCGGCGCGCTTGAGCTAAGCCGTCCGCCCGCCGAGGCCGCGCAATTGGCGCGGTTGATGGGCGATGCGCTCGCGGATTTGCAGCCGCAACGGCCAGGAGAAGTCGACACATATCTCATCGTCGCCTCGTTTTGGGGCGAGCCCGTGTTCGAACGCGAAGCTACCCAGGCCGAAGCGATTTTGCGCGAGCACTTCCAAGCGGATGGGCGCTCGATATTGCTCAGCGCGGGCGGGCAAGATGATCGGCTCTATCCCGCGGCCACGCCAACCAATCTCGCCGCCGCAATCGGTCAAGTCGGGTCACTCATTGATCCCGATGAAGACCTTGTCGTGATCTTCTTGACTTCGCACGGCTCCGCGGACGGCTCGATGGCGCTGCGCGAAAACAATCGCGTTGCAGCATCCATGCGCCCGCCGCATCTGCGCGATCTGCTCCAGCAAGCGGGCGTACAAAACCGTGTCGTTATTGTTTCCGCATGCTTCTCCGGCGCCTTCATTGCGCCCTTGATGAACGAAGACACTATCGTGCTTACAGCTGCCGCCCATAATCGATCATCGTTTGGATGCCAGCCACAACGCGATTGGACGTTCTTCGGCGACGCTTATTTCAATCACGCCATTCGCGGCGGCGCGTCGCTGATCAATGGCTTTGACGAAGCTAAGGTGTTGATCGAGCGCTGGGAGCGCGAACAAAATTTGTCGCCCCCCTCCAACCCGCAACTTTATGTCGGCGCCCGCGCCGCCACATTGCTGCGCCGCGCGGAAAACGCTGCGCGCTAAGCCTCGGCGCCCTCGGGGCTTGTAATCAATTCAAGCGGTGCGGCCGTCGTGCGTTTGGGCGTGCGCATAACAATGCGCGACTGCACATCCGAGACGAGGCCAAGGGCCAACATCTTGTCGCGCAGGAAATCATCATAGGCGTGCATGTCACGGGCTATGATGCGCAGCATGTAATCCACCGTGCCGGTGACAGTGGAGCACTCAACCACCTCTGGCCAGTCAGCCACAGCCGCTTCGAATTTCTCCAGATTCTCGCGTGACGGCAGCTGCAGCTTCACGGAGGCGAACACCTCGAAGCGCAAGCCCAATTGCTCGTGATCGAGCAGCGTAACCTGACGCAGGATTACCCCCGCCCGCTTCAGGCGCTCAATGCGCCGCCATGCCGGCGAGGAGGACAATCCGACCCGCTCCGCAATCTCGGCGATAGACAAGCCTGCGTCGTGCTGGAGCATTTCCAGGATACGGATATCCACGGCATCCAGGGTATCGGGCAAAATTTCCTCCCAGCGACCAAAGACCGGCGATTTCTTTTAACCCTTCGGCAAATCATTGCCGCAATCAAGGGGCATTCGCCAAAACGAGAAATAATTTTGCCTATCCCTCAAGTGAACTTTTCGCCTGGACGAGCGTTCATTGCGAAGAGATCCCTATGTCTGACCGCTCCGATTTCCCCGACGAAGATTTTGACACCGAGCCCGCCCCCGGCGAAGGCCGCATCGACGCCGTTGGGTTGCTGGCGGTTGCAGGCGTCCTCGCCGCCATTGGGCTGATGACTTACCTCTTCACCGCCGCGATGGCGGGCGCTTGAGCCTTGCTCGAACGGAGCAGCGCGCGTATGTCTCCGCCCCTTCAACGCTTCGCTGCGGCGGAACGGCGGTGGGGTAGCTCAGCTGGTTAGAGCGCGGGATTCATAACCCCGAGGTCGGGAGTTCAATTCTCCCCCCCACCACCATCATCTTTCACCCACAATCATTGAGGCGCCCGAGGCTTAGCTTCGCGCCAGCAGACTGACTGGCCCGATCAAGCCTGCGTCAGGATTGCAGGCAGAAATCGGCAACGGGCAAAGCGAACGCTTCGCCGCCGGCATCTATGATTTAGGGTTGGAGATGACGCCTCAGGAACGCGAGATAGACATCCCAATCCTCGGCGATCATGCCGTGACCACCCTCGTGTACAAAATACCCTAGATCCGTGAGGATAGGCGCCTCCGGCTGCCAAGCATCCGCGTCGGCTCCTAAACCTTCCGCGCCAAGCAATTCATAGACAGGGCTCGCGGCAATCGCGGCAAGGAATTCGCCATGCGGATCGCCAGCCAGATCAAGATCGCCCGTCTGCAACAGCACAGGCCGCGGCGCGATAAGCGCCAGCAGCATGTGCGCGTCCACCGGCAGACGCTCGGGATGGCCGTAATATTGCGCGAAATTTGGCGCGGTCCAGAACGTGGCGTCCGCAGCCGTCGCCACAGCAAACGTCTTACCGAAATTGCGGCGCAGCAAGGAGGCGCCGACCTCGCCCGAACAACAGGCGACGACGGCGGCAAACCTTTGATCCACGGCGCCCGCCCAGAGCGCGGCTTTGCCGTTGCGCGACGCGCCAAAAATGGCGACGCGCTCGGTATCGACGGCTGGATCCGTTTCAAAATAATCCTGCACACGGCTTAGCGACCAAGCCCAAGCCGCCAAAGCGCCCCACGCATCGGGCGCGCGATCCGATGCTTCGCCGCCATCGAGATAGCCGCGAATGCCTTGATCGTAGCCGCCTTCAAAATCAGGATCGACATCGGTGTAATTGATCGCCGCGACGCCGAAGCCCGCATCGAGAAATTGTTCGATGGGCATGGGCGAAAGCCCGCCGCTTTCCGCCATAGCCTCGCGCGTGTCGTCGCCAGCTCCCGCCGGCATCGTCATGCCCATGCGAACCGGCGCGAAAGGACGCGCGCCAGGATCATCTGCGGGCATGCCGAAACTCAACATAAGAAACATCGGCACCGGCCCAGTGGCGTTTGCCGGTATGTATTCGACCAATTGTATGGTTGGCGCTTCAGGATCGTCCGCCAGATGGATGATCACCTGTTTGCGGATCGCGCGCCCATCGAGCGCCGGCGTGCCAGTGTCGAACACTTCGAAACGCTGCCCGTCGGGTCTGCCCGGCGAGCGGCCATAGACTTCCGACTGAAACAATTCGAGAATTTCAGGCCTGCGCTGTTCCCACCACGTCTCGGCATCGCGAACAGGCTGACCGTTCGCGAGTGTGAGCGGATCGGGCAGCTCATAGGGCGGCACGTTATCTTCGTCGAAATTCGGCGTCCGGATATTGGCGGCCCATTCGGGCGTTGGAATGGGCGTCAGACGCGCCAGGTCCGCGTCAATTGCGCTGAACGTTTCCTCTGTAAACAAGGCCGGCGCGTAGCCCTGGATCGCCCGGAACGTCATCCCGCGCGCCATGCCGAGCATTGGCCCTTCCGAAAATTGAGGCATATGGCTGTCGATCACCGCGCGCGCCGCTGGGTCTTCGATCAACACCCCGATTGGCGTCGCCCATGTGCTGTAGCGCGCCTGCGCCGCAGCTTGCGCCTGAGCTTGATCGGCTGATGTGCTGGCGCACCCTGAGAGGGCCAACAACGAGGCGCCCAGCGCGGCCAGCCCTAAATTGCGGACTCGTACACACATCTTTTGCAGCATGACTTCCCCCTACAAACCTCCAGCGAAACCGATCCAATGAGTTCGCGCTCATCGGCTCCGCTGCGGTAATTATGCATGCGCCAACAATGTCACCGGTCCGATCAGCCCCGATGGGCGCAGCGGCGCGCTGCGCGTAAATGTGCCAATCGTTGTGAACGTGATCTGCTCAGCATCCGGCTGCTGATCGCCGATCAACCGATTGACCCAGAGGTTGGCGACACGGATTTGCAGCGTATTGCGGCGTGTGCGCACAAACGGCCCAATATCTACCTGGTAGGGCGGCTTCCACGCCGAGCCCGCAAGGCGCCCATTCACACGCACCTCGGCAATGTCGCCGATCTCGCCGAGATCGATCAGCAAAGGATCGCCGCGTCTGACGCCTTCGGGCAAATCGAACGATTTTGTATAAGTGGCTTCGCCGGAGAAATATTTGACGCCCGTATCGGGATGCTCCGAAAGCGATTGCAGCGCATCCAAGCTAATGCGATCCGGCGCGCCGCGCCCTTCTTGAAACGAAACGCGCCAAGAGCCGTCCAAGGCCGCGACCTGCTGGAAGTCCGGCCTCGTAACCGTTACAGCCGTCTGCGAGCTCGGCGTGCGGAACACGACAAAAATGGATTCATGGGCGCGCAAATCCAGCGGCACGATCGTGTGCGCGCCATCCATGCGATACGATACCGGCTCCGACGCGCCCGTATCCGCTCTCCACAATTCCGCCGCCATACCGGAAACACGGAAACGCGCCTCTGTCTGCACGCCCTCACCTGCGCGATTGGCGACGAAATACAGGTCGCCGCCCTCGAAGCGGCGGTGCACGAACAAGATTTCAGCTTCAGCCGAATGCTCGAAATCCGCACCGAGCCCTGTCTGCGCGAGCGCCGCCTCAATGTCGCGGCCAGGAATGACCCGCCCTTGGCCAACCGCAGCGTCGCCGCCATTCCATAGCCGCCGCACAATCTGCGCAAACTCAGCCGGATCGTCGTGCAGGCTCGGCGAAGCTTCCGGCGCTTCGCCAATGATGATGCCTCCCGCCTCCGCGAGGGACGCGAGCTTACGCAAGACGGGCAACGTCATACGACCGGTTTTGCTGTTCAGATAAACAGCTCTGTAACGTGCGCCGCCGGCGCTGACGATCTCACCATTCTCAACGGAAAGCGTCATCAGACCATTGGCGCTGATAAAATCATACGCATAGCGAGTCGGTGCGTCTTGCAGCGAGGAATCGCTTGCCTGGGCGCCGACTGGCGTGTCTTCACCGTAGAAGTACAGCACATCGGCAACATTGCGCCCCTGCTGCAGCATATAACTGTTGCGCGAGATGTAATCGATCCACGGCTTCGCCAATTCGGCCCAGGATTCCAAGCGCGAAAAGAATTGGCCGAACACCTGCAGCGATAAACCGGGCGCGCGATCAAGCGGCTGATGCACCGAGGTATGGATGACCGGCCGATTGACGCCGTTCGCGAAGATCGCATCGATCATCGGCTGCAAATCGCGTGGCGCATGCAAATACGGCGCGGCGATCGATGTCAGCGATTCACATGCAACGAGCGTTGAACCGCGCAAATGCGCGACCGAAGCAGCGCCACGCCCATCGGCGTTATAGGTCGCGCTCGGGCGGCCGTTATATGTCCACAATGCCGACATCGGGATGTCGGCAAAACTGCGCATATCCAGATCGTCTCCCAGCGTCGCGCGCGTGGCTTCTAGAGATTCCCCGTAAACGATCAGTCCGCGCTCATGTGCGACCCGCGCCACTGTGCCGTAATGCTCTGTGGCGTGGAGTTCAGCCAGAGTGCGCCGGAAATCGTACAAGAACGCGTCGCTCTGGCTGCGCGAACCGATAACCTCGCCCGTCAGCGCCGGCAGCCAAGGTTTGGCGTCATAGCCGCGCAGGTTCTCGAACAGCTCGAGCATGCGCGGCGTCCAATTTGACGGACCGACCTCCGTGCTGTCCGTCAACAACGCACGCAAACCGCGGCCACCCATCAGATTCGCGCCTGTCGTCTCACGATACATGTCCAGATAGGTGTTCATGTAGCCTTCAACGGCCTGCGCGTCGTACTTGTCGACTTCAAGCCCCGTGGCTTCTTCCGAAGCGGGGTGATTGGTGCTCCCTGTCAGCGAATAGCCGAGGCGCAGAACTTTCCAGCGCCCAGCGGGCGGCGTCCAATCGAGACGGCCGTCCGCTGACATGTGCTGCGAAATGTCGAGCACGGAATCCGGCGCCAAGCCTTGAGCATCCGCGCCAACATTGCCGTCCAGCACGAAATAATCGTGAGCGATCGAAAACCCGGCCTTCGTTTCAAACGCGTTGATACGCGGTTGCGCGAACAACTCGAATTGTACGAATTTGGAGGGCGGCGTTGGCCGGCCGATAAAGGCTGCGCCAAGCGCGCTCGGATCAATTCCGGATGGCATGCTGAAGCCGCCGCCGCCGCCGCTGCCACCACCGCCCTCGCCTCCGGCCGCAGCCGCCCCAAAGGGCGACGCCGCCGATGCTTGGAAAATCACACGGAAATAGCGCGCGCTGACGGATGAGAAGCTCACCGTTGACGGCACGGTTCCAAGGCTCAAGCCAACGAGATCGCGCCATGTGCGGCCATTGGTGCTGTATTGCAAAGTCGCCGGACGCGTGCCGCGCACTTGGTTCGACAAGAAAACTGTCGCCGCGCTGACGGATTGCGCTCGGCCGAGATCGTATTGCACCGCGCCCGGCTCTCCATTTTGCGCGGCAGGTATATCGATGCCATTCGTCAAATCGGCGCCGCTCAAAGCATCGAGCGGAAGCGCCTCGCCGTTCACACTCAGCGCCCGCGCACGCACGGGCTGTGATGACACTGGATACGCAAGCACGAGTGCGTCGGCATAATAGACAGGCAGCGGCCCAATATCAGGCGCAACGGAATTGGTTTCCACAAACGGCACGTCTTGAAACGGGCCTGTCGTGTTCGGCGGCGTGGGCAATACGTCTTGATAATGTTCGCCGCCTTCAAGGATTGTCTCGCTCCAAACGAGCTTCTTCATCGCGTTGCGCGGTTCTACCCAAGGACCGCCCGTTTCCGACCAGCCCGGCGAAGACGCGATCGCAAGTTCAATGTCGAGTTCTTCGGCGCGACGCGCTGCAAAGCGAAACGTCTCCTGCCATTCAGGCGTCATATAGACGAGGCGGTTCTCGACCACTTGCGGGGTTCTGCGCGCCGCGTCGAAATTCTGCACGCCGCCAATGCCGACGCGCTTCATCCAGGCCAAATCCTTGGCGATGCCCTCTCGCGTGACATTGCCGTTCATCCAGTGCCACCACACACGCGGCTTTGCGGAATCTGGCGGTGTTGCAAATTCGGCGGCGAGCACGTCACGCGTTTGCGCCTGCGCGATGGCCGGCAGGGCTGCGACGCAAACCGTCCCAGCGAGAAATCCCCGGCGTGACGTATGGATCATGTTCTACTCCGCAAAAAGAACCTCGCGCGACCCGCCTGGCCGCTACGCGCCAACATGCTCTGATACCTAGCAAAACCCGACAGAATTTGTCGCCGTAAGCGCGCAAGGTTCAACGCCCAAGCATCAAAATTCAGGCGGCATATTGCGGCGCATCCAAAGCGCTTCTCAGAGACCCCGCGGCAGATTCCAGGACAAAACACGGAATTCGGGACACAAAGGACGCCTCATCCCTCACGCTTGGCGCGAAAAACAATCATGACAATTTCATGCGCCTCTCATCCCTCATCCGCTACGCACCTGCAGCATTCGCTTTTTGCGGGCTCGCACTCTTTGCTTTCGAACGCGCGAGCACGCCAGCCGAAGGACAATCCAATTTTATTCAGGATGGCGAAGCAGGCTTCGTCGTCTCAGACATCTCGTTCGTCTTTTCAGGCGACGCCAGCGAAACGGGCGCGTGCCCTCAGGGCCTAAGTCAGAACGCCTTGGCGAACCTGTTCGGACGCGAAGCTGAGCCAGAACAGCAACAACGATTTCGCGAGATGCTTGCGGACGCCGAGCTCAATCCCTGCCTCAATCCGCAAAGTGCGGGACCAGACCCTGATTTTCGCACTGTCGCCGGCCACAGCGCGCCTCTTACCGGCGGCATCGATCTCGATGGTCAGGATTCACGCGCAAACGGGCGAGCCGCGCCCGGCACATGCGCGCACGAAGACTTCCGCGCGGCCAATGGCAGCCGCGGCATCGACAACCAATTCTTCCGCGTCATGGGCTGCACCAATGGCTACCAGCCTGGCGGTCAAGCCAATGGCTTTGCCATCGAAATGCTCACCGGCGCCTGGGGCATTCTGATCGCTTTGGAAGGCGTGGATGATTTGCGCAACGATGATGAGGTTCAGGTCGGCATTTACGCCAACGCAGACCCCATTCAGCTCAGCCCCGCGCGTGAGCCCGTAGCAAGCGCGACATACGCAGCAATTCAGGATCCCCGGTTCCGCGCCACGGCACGCGGGCGCATCGTCGATGGAGTGCTGAGCACCGATCCTGTGGACGTTCGCTTTCCTTCCATAACGAACGGTCTGTATTTGGAACGGCCGCTGCGCGACGCTCGCTTGCGCATGAATGTTGGCAGCGACGGCGCCTTAGAAGGCATCTTGGCCGGCTATGCGCCGGTGGAGGAATTGTACGATTTTACTTTTGGCTATCGCGACGGCGCGACGGCGGCGGGCGAACTGGCGCCAGTGCGCGCGCGCGCCATTACGGGGCTCGGCCGCGCCGCAACGCTCGGCTATTCCTGCAACGGCGTCTATCACGCCCTGCTTGAGAACGCCGACGGGCATCCCGATCCCGCGACTGGCCGCTGCACCTCAATCTCAACGCAATATCATATCCGCGCCATCCCGGCGTTCGTCATCGAAGCCGAGACAAGCAGCGCCAACGACGATCTGGAACAAAGCCGGAGCGATGGCGCGCCCTCTTACTAAGCGCATGCCTTAGGGACGGCGCCAGAAGCACGCGATCGCATTTAAAAGCCAAAAAGAAACAGGCCTTGCCTCAGTGAAGAGACAAGGCCCGCAATACTTCCCGTCAGCTAGCGCTTAGAAACGCTTGCTGATGCCGACCGTAAAGACACGGCCAAGGTTCTGACCGAACAGGCCATAACCGCCAGCGCTCTCGGTGCCAGCCAGGTTACGGCTGCCCGTCTGGACAATGTCCGGCTCTTCATTGGTGACGTTGTCGATGTTGAGCGTCAGAGACGTGTCGCTCGTCCAATCGCCCCAGCCGCTGTTATCCAGATTATAGCGGAAGAACAGATCGAGCGTGAGGTAAGGATCAACGTCGGCCTGATAGATCGCGTTCGCAGGCGGTATCGCCGCCACTTGGGTCGCGCCCGTGCCTGTTACGTAGAACGCGTTATCCCGGCCATCTTGGCGATTGAGCGTCGCCTGGGCGCGGAAGTTGTCGACGCTGACACCGAACGATGCCGTGAGGCGCAGTCGCTCGTTCAGCTGGCCAACGTTGGCCGCAGTGGGATCACGGACCTCAAGCTTGTTGATCCATGGCGCCGCAGAGCTAGCCTGCTCGTCATCGGTCAGCTTGAACGTGCCGCTGATGCTGGCATCCCACGAACCCCAATCGGTGTCGTGGAAATAACGCGCCGAGAAGTCGAGCCCCTCGATCAGGTTGTTGCCGATATTGCGGCGGCGGTTGTCGATGACAGCCTCAACCAAATTAGTACGCGGCGCTTCGCCTGCCACGTAATAATCGTCGAGCAGCGTTCCAGTGAGATCGCGGAACGCTTGGAACTGCGCGGGCGTCAGTTCCGATGCATCATAGTAAAGGTTCGGGAACACGGTGTTGATCAGCGCGTTCGACGACCCGTTCGCGACGTTCGAAATCCGGCCGTTGAGCTCGATGTGATAATAGCTCGCGCTCAATGTCAGGCCGGGAATCATCGGCGGCCGCAGGTCGAAGCCAACGGACCAATTGGTCGTGGTTTGCGGCTCAAGCGGCTGCACGGCGGAATTGGTCAGACTGACAATATACGCCGTGTTGGTGCTGCCGTCCGCCAGCGTCCCGTTGCCTGGAAGCGTGGGCGCAATGTTGGTCGGCGCTGTGGTGCCCAAGATATCGGTCGGGCTGGCAGCTTGGAACGACTCGCCCCAATTGCCGCGAATCGTCAGCCAATCGGTCGGCTCGTAGGTGACGCCGATCATCGGATTCACGGTGCTGCCGAAATCATTATAATTGTCGTAGCGGGCCGAAACCTGCAGCAGCAGCGATTCCATGAGGAAGAAACGGTTGCCCGGTCCGAAGATCGGCACCGAAAGCTGACCGAACACGGACTCGACAGTCTGCTCGTAAGATTCGCGCGCGCCCAACGGATAGGTTGGATCCGTTGTGGTCGTCAGCTGCCGCGAGAAATCATTGCTCATATATTCCGCGCCGACGGCCGTGCGGATCATGCCGCCAGGCAGTTCGAACAGCGGACCGTCAGCCGTGAGCCGGTAGTTTTCCAGCGTATTCCAGCCTTGCTGGTAATTCGTGCCCAGCACACCGGCCAGAGCGCCCGGATCGGACGAAGCAACATCGTACGGGTTCAACGTGCCAGCGGCGATCGCATCATTGACGCGCGTCGCCACCAGATCGGTGTTGCGCACCGTGGTTTCGCTTTCGCCATAGCTGACGAGGCCACGGATCTGCCAATCGTTCCCGACATCCCACGTCAGCGACGGCGAGACCTGCCACGCAACGAGGCTGGTGGTGGCCTTGTTCACGCCCTGATCGTAGACGGGGCTGAAGTTGAAACGCACGGTCTGGTCGCCAGCGCCAGGGAGGGCGCCACCCATCGCGTAATTTGGGTTGCCTGGCGAAACCGTGGCGGTGAAGCCGTACGGCGACGACCGTGAAGCGGTCGTGCGATCCGAATACAGGCCGCGCAGATCGAACCTCAGAGACTCTGTCAGTTCCTGCGTGAAGCCAGCATTGAAGTTGTGAATCCACTCTTCGGAAAGGCGGCCAGACGATCCCGTCAGGTCGCAGCGCGTTTCCAGCAAGGAGAGCGGCGTGCCCGAAGGCGAATAGGAGGCGCCGCCCTCTTCAACAGTCGCGGTATCGCACTGCGTTCCGGTGGGCAGCGGGCTGAGATCCGCCGGGTTGCGCCCGTAATCACGGATATAATCGAAGTCGCGCCCGAACATGGCGTCGCGCGTCGCATAATCGAAGGCCGCGAAAACCGAACCCGTATCCCAAGCCGTGCCGCCAGCGACGCCGCCGTTCCAGGCTTGATAGCCGTTTTGGCCAAACGACATCCGGCCCGTGGCCTCGACGCCATCATATTCCGAGCGCGTGATGTAGTTGATGACGCCGGCAATGGCGTCAGAACCATAGATCGCGGAACCGCCGTCGGTAATGACTTCAACGCGCTCCACCAGCATCGGGGAAACAACGCGAGAATCGACGCCGACTTGCGCGATGCCACCGCTGATCAGACGGTGCCCGTCGACCAGAACCAGGGTCTGCATGCCGCCGCCGAGGTTCGAGCCCGGAAGGTCACGCAGCGAAATCCGCGGCAGGTTCACAAAGGAGTTGAAATTGCCCTGAACGCCTTGGCCGGTGCTGCCATAGAGGTTGCCGCTCACTTGCGGCAGCGTCGCCATCAGCTCGTTCAGATTGCTGGCGCCGGAGGCCTGCACATCTTCTTCAGAGAAGCCGACAACATTCGCCCCGGCCGGCGCAACGCCACGAATAATCGTGCCCGTGACAACAATCGCGTTGTCGTCGTCTTGCGCGAGAGCCGGGCTCGCCAGAGCCATAACGCTCGATCCGGCGAGCAGCGCCGCCAACTTCATCTTCATACTGTGTCCTCCCCCTGCTCCCCCGGCGCAATTAAGGACGCCAGGCTGAAGCAATTCTAACTTCGCTCACCCAGTACGCTCTACGAGCCTTAGGACTCTTCAGCGCCACAGATGTCATCGAATAGACTTATTTGGCATCATCTGCCAAGTGGTCAGGATGAGCATTAGCAAATGGTCTGGTCAATAGTGTAACCCCGACAACACGGGTGGCGGCGGCAATTCTCGGCAAAGAGTGTCCCAAGCTCCACACACCCCCGCATCCAAGGCGCCGGAAGGATCAAACAGCGCGCATAAACGCAACAATCACCCCGCGCGCGCGAATTCGCATTAACCATAATTTGTGTAGGCTTTAGTCATATTGGCCACACTGACCGGTAATTTCCCGCCAAACGTGACGTTACGGGAGACGCGCCGCCATTGGTCAGACCACCCCCGCCTACCTCACCGCTAGCTTAGGGCCAGAGCAATTGCTCCAGCGCGTCGGCGACGGCGGTCATGCCCTCAAGGTTCGGATGATAAGGACTGCCGCCTTCAGGCGCAGGAAAGCCATTCATCCACGCTTCCTCAGCGCATGCGCTACGTTCCGCCGACAATTCCGACGCCCTCAACACATCCGCACCACCCCGCTCCGCCGCACGCGCCGTGGTCTCACGCAACCTGCGCGCAATGCTTCGGCCAAGATCCGCGTGCGCGTCGCTCATCGGCGTCGCTTCGCAAGCGCCCGACGGCGGCAGGACGGTGAGATAGTCGACAAACACAACGCGCGCATTCGGCGCGCGCTGGCGCACTTGCATCGGGATTTGCGCCATCCTTTCTTCGAGCGCCGCGAACGCCGCCTCGTCTGGCTCCGTGATCGGCGGGCAAGAGCGCGGCGTGTCATCGCCACGCTGATCCGCTATGAAAACGCAGGACGCGCCGAATAAGCCGCCAATATAGCCGACATCGTTGCCGCCAACGGTTACGGTCACCAGACGTGTATCGGCATCGACCGCATCCATCTGCGCGGGCAATTCACTCCACGGCCCCAGGATATTCGCAGTCATGGCGCCGCCACAGCTCACATCAATGAGCTCTAAACCCCGGCGCCGCGCGATCTGCTGCGCGTAATTGTCGATGGATCGGCCGCAGCGGCTTTGAGGCACGTCAGCAGACTGGGTGATGCCCGGCCCTGCCGCGAACGAACTCCCCATAGCGACATATTTTGCCCCGGCCGGCAAAGATGCGCTTCCAGCATGCGCGCACGCCGCAACAAACAAAACAAGCGTACAGGTCAACGATAGGATGTTTCGCATCATGCCCCCAGCGGTCGTTCACAACGCCCCGGCGGCGCCTATTCGCCGCCCCCTGGGGGCAAGATAAACGCCGGAACGGCGCTAATGCGATACTGAATCGAAATCGACCGGCACCGCCCCGTCTCCGGATCGGGATCTCCGTCGGCATTCGCGACCAACGCCGCATAGACGCCATTGCAGGTATAACCATGCGACTGGGGGATATTATCCCGCAACATCGGAATGAGAGCCGGCAATTGTTCCGGCGGATCGCCGCCCGTCGCGGCCGCGTAGGAAAACTGGTTCGCCCACAGGTGATCAATCGGAGTGTAGCCAGCCAAAATACCCTCGGCGGCGCCGTTTGCATCAAGCGTCAACTCGACACGCGCATCTTGAAGCTCGCGCTCCAGGCGAACGCCGTAATTGTGTACAGACTGCCGGAACGTGAAATCCACTGGGTCGCTTGTCAGCACGCCGTCGACGATGCGCCCGCGCGTCGCAGCGATGTAGCGAGGCTCGTTTTCCGCCGCATAGGTGACGAATGGCAGACCATTGTGCTCGCCATCAACCTGCAGCCGGTCCGCGTTTGAATAGAACGTTACTTCGATGTCGCGGTCATTCACGAGGTCATCAACACCGCGCAGCCCGATCAGGATTCCAAAGCCCCCCGCGCGCATTTCATCGCCGAAGGCGTTGAACGCGCCATCCGGCTGATAGGAATGTACGCAGCCCATCACACGGTAGAATTGATTGTCGACGCCTGCGACGCCGCTTCTGCTGCGGAAATCGTTATGCGCGCATGTTCCCCGGCCCGGCGGCGCGTCGTTGCGCGACGCACGACCGTCAAGATCGATGCCGTAAGCGCGGATATCGCGCCCAACAACGGTCTGAAAATTTGGATCCGGCCCGGCGGCCTCAGGATTGAGGCAAATGCTTCGCCCATCAGGCAACACGCGCGCAGCGGCGCTTATGCGCCCGCGATATTCGCGCTCCGTCTCATTCGGAAGCCGCACACTCTCATCGGGATGCCCTCGTTCATAAGCCTCGACCGAGCCTATCGAAAGACCTGCCGGGCAAGCTCCTGTCTCAGTGAAATCATCCGACAACGCATACTCGATCTGGGAAACGACCAGCCCGGTAAGCGCATCGTTCTGTGCAGACGCGTTTTCCGAAGGCCCCCAAAAAGTGAAAGCCAAGAGCGCTGCGCCGCCAACGCCGGCAAGAGTCGAAATACGTCGCGCCCAAGCTGGACGCTGAGAGCCCGATCCTGAGTGCATCTACAGCTTCTCCCTAGAGGTTTTATTTTTTAGCGAGCTTATCCCTCAGTTCGGATGACGCTCCAAGCCCTAACGGCGGAATGAATAGAGGGCACTCATAAACTAGACCCAGGCCGCTCGCTGTGCTTCACCTCGCCCCGTGACCCGAAAGCAGGCGAACTCACCGATCGAGGCGGCCGCCGCAAAATTGCGGACCATGGCCGCCGATGCGCCAAACGGCGCATTGCTTGGAGGCGAGGAAGCGCTTGTCGCAAAGCTCTGCGTCTCACGCGCCACGCTGCGCCAAGTCGCACGCCTGCTTGAGCGCGAGGGATTGCTGCGCGTGCGGCGCGGCGTCAATGGCGGCTATTTCGCTGCGCGCCCAGACGAGCAAACCATCGAAAACGCCGCCAGCGCCTATCTGGACACGCTGGATATGGACGCCGAGGACGTGACCGTTGTCGCGGCCGTGCTGTGGGTTGAGGCCATGCGCAAAGCGGCAAGCCTGCGCACGAAAGCCGCGAGGAATGTAGCGGAAACGCTCCGCCAAAAAGTAGCGTCACTCAAAGCCGACGCCACGATCAGCGAAGTCACACAGCTGGAACAATATACGCGCAGCGCAATCTTCGACCTCATCAAAGGCCGCTACATCGAGCTGATTTTTCATATCAATATGGCCTTCGCCAAGCGCCGCTTCCCCGTCCCGCGAAAACTGGATGCCGAGGCGCACCACGCCTTTGTCGAAGCGTGGCGCACCGCAAAAGAGCTGGAACTCACGGCCATTGCAGAAGGCGACCCAGAACTCGGCGTGCTCGCGGCCCGGCGCGCCCGCAATCTCTGGCATCGCTATGTTTGGGAGCCGGCCAAGGCATCGACGAAAGCGCGAAAATAACGCTGCGGCGACATCGCATCCGCCAACGTTGACGCTCATTAGAGTATATTCTATTCCCACGGCACATAAGGAAAGCTGGCTAGCGCATAAGCGCCCGCACACCGCGAGCCGGCAAGGGAGGCGGCGGATCAGATTTTGGCGCGGTGCGCGTGGCAATCATGGCCCGCACAACATGCGCCAAGCTCTCCCCCACTCTTAAGACAACGGAGCATGCCGCGTGACCTTTCAATCCCCGAACCTCGACCTCCTGCCGCGTCACACCGTGATGATCGGCGACGAAAAAAGAGAGGGGCGCGGGAAAAGTTGGGCGCACATCTATCCCGGCACCGGCGCGGTCACGCGTGAACTGAAGCTCGCGGACGCCGCCGACGTCGATGCGGCGGTAGCTGCGGCCCGCGCCGCCTTCCCCGCCTGGCGCGCGCTGCCCGGCGACAAGCGCCGCGACATGATGCTGAAGCTCGCAACTCTGTTTGAGCGCGACATGCAGCAATTGGCGCAGATGGCGACAGCCGAAAACGGCTTCTCCATCCTGACCACGCCCTTCTTCTCGATCGATGCCGCGCAGAAATTCCGCTATTTCGGCGGCTGGGCTGACAAGATTCAGGGCCGCACCATCAGCACCTGGGGCGGCCCCGCACACGATTACATCAATTACGAGCCCTATGGCGTCATCGGCGCGATCGTGCCGTGGAATGGCGCGCTCTTCGCCGCCACCATGGTGATGGCGCCCGCGCTCGCCGCCGGAAATTGCATCGTCGTCAAAGCGCCGGAGATCGCGCCTTATACGGTCATACGCCTTGGCGAACTCTGCCTTGAGGCCGGCTTCCCGCCTGGCG